>JBOFYP010000030.1:0-3857 GCA_051654725.1 Cetobacterium sp. | reverse complement strand
AGATTATTTCTATTGTTTTTTCACCAATCTTACCTAATTTTTCTAATTTTTTTATAGCTTTTATTGTAATTTTATTTTCTAAAGGAATACCGTATTTATTGACTAGTTGAACTTCAGAAAAATATTTTTGAAAGGTTTTCTTTATTTCTAAAGTGTAATCTATAAAAATTCTATCTACAGCAACTATTATTTTATTTTTTGTCATTATTTTGCCCCACTTAAAGCTAAATTTTAATTTTACTCATACTGATCTTTAAATTTTTTATCTCCTCTTTTTTTATATTTATAAGGTAGATATTTTCTAGATATTTTTCTTATAAAATCTAATAAAGAGGTTTTATCTATCGCTGTTCGTCTAATATCAAAGAGGTTTTCATCTATAATTCCTGTTCCACTGTCTGTAGATACAGAATACTTATAGCCAGCTTTTTTTACAGCCTTTTGGACTCTCTTTGAGTTATGACCATATGGATACGCAAAACTTATTATCTCTTCACCTATAATACTCTCTATATCTTTTTTATTTTGAACTATCTCTTTCTCTAGCTCATCATCATTTAAAGTTACCATACTCGGATGTGATAATGTATGGCCTCCAAACTCTATCAGTCCACTTTCATGTAGTTCTAAAACCTCTTTTTTATCCATTAAGTGAAACTTTTTCTCTCCATCACTCTCTACTGTCCAACTATTATAATCACTGCCTGTAACAAAATATATTACAGCTTTCATGTTATATTTTTTCAAAAGAGGATATAGGATTTTATAGTTATCTTTATAACCATCATCTACTGTTATTATTATATATTTTTTCTCTCTTCTATTCTCTAAACCTATTCTGTCTAAATCTTTAAATGTTATTGTTTCATAACCTAAAATTTTCAGTATTCTGAGATGCATTTCGAAGGTTTTTTTAGTTACAAAAAGTTTTATTTTTCCGCCGTCTTTTTTATCTTCAACAAATTGGTGATACATTAAAATTGGTATATCTCTAAACCTATCTACTTTCATCATAATATATCTAGAAACTCCTCTATTTTTTTTTGCATTTTTTCACGTGAATAGTCTTTTCCTCTTAATAATGATTTTTGAGAATAACATTTTTTCAAATTTTCATCATTTTCAAAAGCATTTAATTTTTCGGCTAACTCACTCTTCATATCTCGTAGTAATACTCCATGCTCTCCATTCTCTAAGACCAAATTTGAGCCTATATTTCTTGTTGAAATCAATACTTTTCCGAATACCATAGCTTCTACCAACACTAAAGAAAAGGACTCATTTCTAGAACTTTGAATATAGTAGCTACATCTTTTTATATATTTGTACGGATTACTTTTATTGCCTAGTAAAAACACTCGATTTTCCAACCCATTTTCCTCTACTAATCTTTCCAACGCCTCTCGACATCTTCCCTCTCCTAAAACGACTAAGTTTAATTCACTATTAGATACTTTTAAAAAATTACTATACCCTATTATCAGAGATTCATAATCTTTATTTTCTGTTAAAGAACCAGCTGATAGAATAAAGTTCCCTAAACTTTTTTCTTCTAATTCCTCTTCTGCTAATCTTTTTATATTGCCTTCATCTACAAAATTTTCTATTGTTAACATCTTTGTTTTAGATGAAGAGTAATTTTTCTGATAACCAATTCTCATATTTTCATTTACTGAAACTATATAGTCATAAAGATTCATATTTCTATTTTTTCTCTTATTTTTTAAAATCTGGCCCTCTCCAGCATGAGACCAGCCAACTAATTGTTTGTTATCCAAATTTAGATTATGAACTGTCCTTAACAATCCTAAATTATAATCTATCAATACATCTCTATCATCACCATATTTAATAAGATTTTTTACTGCTATCTTCTTCTTTCTCATTAAATCGATTGAGTATATTAGCTTCTTTAAAATACTTTTGTCCTTTTTGTAGTTATCTATTCTCTCCATCAATTTTTTATCTGTTAAGAACTTATAATTTACATACTCTGGTATCTCTTTTACGTAAAAGTTATGTTCTCCTTTATCCTCTTCAATAAATAGATTTATATCATATTTTTCTGGAGATAAAATTTTTAAAAACTCTATCAACATTCTTTCTTGTCCACCTATTGATATATTTCCAGTACAAATCCCTATTTTTTTTTTCATATAACTTACATCTCTTCTCTTTCTAATATTTCTTCTATTTTAAACAAGTTAATATCTGCTTCTTCACCAGGTTTTTTATTTAAGTGAATTGAAAATATCTGTCTTGCTTCTTCGTAATTTGGTGCCCATAACTTTGAGTTCATATCTTCGAGACTATCTGCTCTATATATAGCTGTCATCTTTTTTTTGAAAGCTGCTGCTATATGCACTATTGAAGTATCAGGTGAAACAACATAATCTGATTTTTTTATTAATTGAGCTACATCTAAAATCCCTTTTAATTCTGGATATTTAACTCTCGGACCTAACTCTTTACAAATATTTAATATCTCCTCTTTTTTAGAGGGTTCCCCTATTATATATAAAATTTCTGATTTTTTTTCTAGTAGCAGCTTTGATACCTCTATTATTTTTTCTCTACTTAAACTTCTATGTTTACTCGCTGCATATGGATTTAATACCGAGTATTTATCCTCTTTTACTATTGAGTTTACTCTCTCTAAATTTTCATCTGGAATAACTATCTCATAACTTAAATCTCCATTCTCTATACTGAAAATTTTTAATAGATTATTATATTGTGAACTTATGTGCTCGTTTTCATTTTTTAAAAAACTAATATCGAATAGATTCCAATCATTTTTATCCAATCCTATATTTACTTTTGCTGAGCATAAATTTATTAGTTTCATCTGATTAACACGAAGCATCTCTGAAAAATCAACTAATACATCATATTTATCTTTCTCTATCTTTTTGGCTAGCTCTTTTTCAGCACCTTTTTCATAGTCATATATAACGTCTATATTACTATTATATTTTATAATCTCTTTTGCTGCTCCCCTTGCAACTACTCCTACTTTTATATTTGGATAATATTTTTTTATCTCTCTAAAAAGGAGTGTATTTATAACCATATCTCCTATTTTTCCATCATAACGTAAAAAAAGAATAGAGCTTACTCTACCCATGTTTAATTTATTATCCTTTAAAAACTCCAGAGAATTACTCATTTTTTTATCCCAAATATATCTACCAAACTTTAGCCTATACTGTCTCAAAAAATCTTGAACTTTTCTATTTAATTTTCGTATCATATCCCCCTCGCTTTCCAATATATTTTCTTTTAATTATAACACATTTCTAGACTTTTTTTTTAATCTTTTACTCTCTTTATGATATAATATTACAATATATTTGAGGGGGGTTTTATGAAATTAATCAATCAACATAAAAGAAGTGCAGTTTTTTATAACGAAGAAACTGATACGTTTATAAAAAAATTCATACCAAAATTTTCTGCTAAACTTAAATTTTTCTTTAAATTCAGAAAATATCCTGGTGAAAATTTTTATTATATATGTAATTTGTTAAAAAAATTAGATATTAAAACTCCCGTAATTGTAAATCATTCTAAATATAGCGTTGAAACCGAAAAATTAGATGGGGAATCTTTAGAAGAGGTTTTGAATAGAGAACCTAAAAATCTTATCGTTATTAATAATTATATAGATATTGTTATCTCTTTATTGAAAAATAACATATATTGTGGGGATTTAAGTTTTGATAACTTTATTGTTATAAATAATGAAGTATATCCTTTCGATCTCGAAGATTATCGCCATGTTAAATTTTTAAAACGTGGTCAGGAGGAGTTTCTAAGAAGATTAAAAGGTAAAATTCCACCCCAGATTTTTGAAG
>JBOFYP010000029.1:0-1749 GCA_051654725.1 Cetobacterium sp. | reverse complement strand
AATCCTTGGGAAACAGCTGCTGAAAATAATACAATTGGAGCTGAAGTAACAGGAAAGGTAACGAGAGTAACTAATTATGGAGCATTTGTAGAGTTAATACCTGGTGTTGAAGGATTAATACATAGTTCTGATTTTTCTTGGACAAGTAATAAAATTAACGTAAATAATTTTGTTAAAGTAGGAGATGAAATCAAAGCAATTATTCAAGAGTTAAAACCAGCAGAGAGAAAATTAAAATTGAGTATAAAAGAGTTAAGTGCTAATCCATGGGAAAATGGAGCAACAAGATTTGCAATTGGATCAATTTTAAAAGGAATAGTAGTTGAAGTAAAACCTTTTGGAATTTTTGTACAAATAGAAGAAGGTGTGGATGGATTTATCCATAATTCTGATTTTGTTTGGTCTGGAAATAAAAAGTACTCTAAAGGAGACGAAGTAGAGTTTAAAGTAACTGAGTTAAATTTAGAAAATCAAAAAATCAAGGGAAGTATAAAAGAATTAACGAAGAGTCCTTGGGAAACAACTTTAGAAAAATATAAAATTGGTGATAAAGTTGAAAAAGAGATAAAAAATATTCAAGATTTTGGTATGTTTGTTAAATTAGAAGACGGTGTAGATGGATTTATTCCAACTCAATTAGCATCAAGAGAGTTTGTGAAAAATTTAAAAGATACATTTAAAGTTGGACAAATAATAATAGCTGAAATAGTTGAAATAGATTCTGAAAAGAAAAGAATAAAACTTTCATCAAAGAAAATAGAATTAGAAAAAGAAAAAACTGATAGTAAAGAACTATTAGAGAAGTACGGAACATCTTCAAGCGAAGAATAATTTAAAAATTGGTCCCCTCTATATAGGGGACCAATAAAATTTAGTTTGACTTTTTGCAAAGTTGTGTTATAATTATTAAAGACAATTAATAAGATTTATCAAGAAGAAACTTCCTGTTTCTCACCTTATGGAGCTTGACTTTCATAGAGGTATCTAAATTTTTATTTAAGGAAATCCTTAATAATTATTTGAGTTTAACAGGAAATTTACGTCCTGTTTTTTTTTATTTGATAGTTAATTAGGAGGTGTCTATTATTTCGGACAAAGTTAGAATTAATGAAAAAATTAGAGGTAGAGAGTTAAGAATTATCTCTGAAACTGGAGAACAGTTAGGTATAATGTCAGCATTTGAAGCTTTAGAATTAGCAGCACAAAAAGAGCTTGATTTAGTTGAGATTTCTCCAAATGCAACTCCTCCAGTATGTAAAGTAATGGATTATGGAAAGTTCAAATATGAGCAGACTAGAAAAGCTAAAGAAGCTAAAAAAAATCAAAAACAAGTTATTCTTAAAGAAGTTAAATTCAGAGCTAGAATAGACCAGCATGATATGGATACAAAAATCGGTCATGTTACTAAATTCTTAGAAAAAGATAATAAAGTAAAGATAACTCTTGTTCAGTACGGAAGAGAAAGAATGTATGCTGATCAGGGAATTGAAATGTTAAATCATATATCTGACAGATTTACTGAAATCGCAGACGTTGATAAAAAATATAACGATAAGCAAAAATATTTGATCTTATCACCAAAAAAATAGTGAAGATTTGAGAGGAGGAACATTACAATGCCAAAGATGAAAACTCATAGAGGTGCTAAAAAGAGAATTAAGGTTACTGGAACAGGAAAGTTCGTTGTTAAGAAGCCAGGAAAGAGCCATATCTTAACTAAGAAATCAAGAAAAAGAAAGAACAGATTAA
>JBOFYP010000028.1:0-1262 GCA_051654725.1 Cetobacterium sp. | reverse complement strand
GCTGGTCCCTCAGACGCAGCTACAGCTACTGGTGCAGCTGCAGTAACACCGAAGTGCTCCTCTAAAGCTGTTACTAACTCTCTTAAATCTAATACTGACATAGCTTCTAAGTCAGCTATAAATTGCTCTTTATTGAATGCCATTTTATTTCCTCCTTAATTTCTTCTAAAATATTTTTTGTTTTTATTAAATCAATAATAATCTAAATCAACAAGTAATTACTCAGCTGCTGCTTCTTTCTTTTCAGCGATTGCCACAGTTGCGTAAGCAAGTTTTCTAACCGGTCCAAGCATTCCGTTAAGAACCATAGAAAGAAGTTGCTCTCTAGATGGTAATTTAGCTAATGCTACTACCTCTTCTGCTTCTACTCTCTTACCAGTTAAAACTCCACCTTTTATAGTGAATATAGTTTTCTTAGCTTTTGCGTTAGCTTTTGCTTGTGCTGCTTCTACATCATAAACTACTTTAGCTGGAGTTACTGGATCAGCATATCCGAATGCAAATGCAGTAGTTCCCTCTAGTAAATCATCAAATTTATCAGCTACACCAGCTTCTGCTAATGCTATTTTGAACAGTCTGTTCTTAGCAACTAAGTACTCAGCACCGTTCTCTCTCATTTGTTTTCTTAACTCAGTCTCATGATTAACTCTTAGACCTTGATAATCAACTAAAACGATAGATTGAGCTCTAGAAATTTTTTCAACTAATTCAGCTACAAGCTCCTTTTTTAATTGAGTTGCCATTATTGATTCACCTCCTCTTTTACTCTAAAATTACCTCCGCTCCAAGGTAGGAACGGAGGCTCATAATCTAACTATTGAGGTTAGTGAATACCTTCTTCCAACCTCGGCAGGATATTTAAGACTTGCGTCACCTACGGTCTTTGGTTTGGATCTATATTTTAATTATTTATCCAACTTTTTTAAGTTGTAAAACTACAACTTTATAATTATAACACAATAATCAAGTTTTTGCAAACTTTAATTATGCATTTTTTGCAACTAGAACTGGATCCATTTTGATTCCTGGTCCCATTGTTACAGAAACTGCAACTGTTCTTAAGTATTGACCTTTAGAAGCAGATGGCTTTAATCTTACGATTTCATTCATAAACGCTGAGAAGTTTTCTAATAAAGCTTCTTCAGAGAAATCCGCTTTACCAATTGGTGCGTGGATTGATCCTAACTTGTCTACTCTAAATGCAAGTTTTCCTTTCTTGAACTCAGATACTGCCGTTGCGATATCTGGTGTAACTGTTCCTG
>JBOFYP010000027.1:0-1390 GCA_051654725.1 Cetobacterium sp. | reverse complement strand
GGTTGAGTGTAGAGCGTCTCACCGATAGCTGAATAATCATGGCACATCGTTAAAATAAACGCATGTAACAAACCATTAGCTGGGTATTTGTTTAGCTGAGTGTCGTACTCACGTGCACTGATGATTTGTCCGATATCTGGCAGTGGTTTAACTACCTTAAAATCAACACGTCCACAGAAAACCGTACACTCTGGCTGTAACTCTAAAGTACAGACTTTGTTAAGGACTGGCAGATCTTTTATATCGCCAGGCTCTAAGTTGAATCCGTACCGGAAGTTAATCACGTGAAGGTAATCGAGTGTGGTTTTACCCGAGTTGTCAATTACATCACGCACACAGTTCTTCGTTAAGACATCTACATCAAGTTTGTTGTACGTTACCCAGCTACGACCGCCAATACCTGTGCCATAACGACCCTTAACAATACAACGAGACGTTAGTTCATCGATGTACTGGTAGTTATAGAGGTAGCAGTTACCACGTTCTAATGGAACTGGTAGATTGGGGTTCTCTTTATTAATCGACTCTATTACTAGCGCCGATACAGATCGAATCAGCGGCATTATTCTAATCCCTCCAAACGATCATAATGGATAATGATACCTGAGTTGCTAGGTGACATAATGTTTGTGCAATAGGGGTTGTAAGTCTGAATAACCATGACATGACTATAGTCTTTATTGACACTGTATTCAGGAACATCAAAATCTACTGTACGGCAGTGGTGCAATACACGAGCTAAATTCAGTGTAAATGGTTTAACACCTGCGAACGTTATCCACGGTAAGCCATCGACTTTACTGAGTGCTCGTGCTATTGCAACTGCATTATCTCCCAAGTAACTGTTTACGGTCCCTAGTGGTATTACTGACAACGCATCTGCTACTTCGGTATAATCGTGTGCATATGTCAGTGTCTGTGCATCGAATGTCTTACTAACATGCGACATCGGGTCTTTAATACCATCCACATCAGTCACTACGATTAAGCGTGACAAGTCCAACATAATACCCGAAGCACTGATTTTGAACGTACCGTACAGTACTGGGTGTCCCGCCTTAACAACTACGTTACCAGCGTACTGTGGTTTACCGTCTGGTCCATCTTCCAGCACCAACTCTTCATCTTCGATTTCATCAGCGGCTAAGTCAATACCTAACTGATCTCGAATCTGCAATAACACTGCGCTGATTTTTAGTTCAGCATCATTTGGTACTGCGATGGTTGTGTCTACGCCCTTAACGAGTGTAGCTACATCAATACGTGTGATATTAACACTGGTAAATCCGCGTACACCACTGTCATAAACACCATCTACTGTAATGCGGGCTTTGCTTGGGTCTTTTGCATCAACAACCACTTTTGTAACAGTGGTGTTTTCTAGCGTCAG
>JBOFYP010000026.1:0-1459 GCA_051654725.1 Cetobacterium sp. | reverse complement strand
TCTACTCTTTTTACCATTCCTGGTGTGTATCTGCCCTTTAAATCATATTTAATTCGTTTTACTATTTCATCTTCAATTTTTAATATATCGCTTATGGTTTCGCCATTCACTCCAGGAGTTTTACTTCCTTTGTTACTTTTCAGCGTGTGAATTGCTCTATAAATATTTGATTCATCAATTATGCGGTCTATTAAACTCATAGATTGTACGCCTCCCTCTTCCTAAGAATTAGGAAACTTTATTTTCTCAGTTTACAACCATTCATCTATTAATTCTAAATTAAAACAATTTTAAAATTATTGACTTGGGGCTATCCGTCCACCACTTATTATTATGGTTTCATTCGTACTGTGCCCCTACTCTCACAAGACCGAAGAAATTTCGTTAAATTCTTAACTTATATTCACCAACCCTCTAACTAGGTTACTATTGTGTCTTGCTTTCCACGTTCCATATTTTCTATCATTAAATCTACTTAGGTCGTTACTATAAGCCTGTAAGCTAGATACTGCCTGTAACAGTATAGCGAGTTTCATAGCTCAAATTTTTACTAATCGCCACTTACCCCACAATTTTGTGGTTATAACATTTCTGTTATATTGATTTTTAGACTCTTACATTCGCAACTTTGTCAGCACCCTCGTGCATTCTAACCTTATAGATTTCACTCCCGATCTATCATTACCTCGACCACCTCTGGTTCGCATTTCCTCATCATTACATGTTAGGGATAACTCTCAACCGACTTTACCGAGCTTTACACCATTAAGTTTAGTTAGAACCTAATCGCATATCGGAGTATCAGAGGAAGCATTTCAGGGCGTTACTCCTTCATTCTACTTCTCGAAAATATAGTTCTCTGTTAATTTACCTTATATTAGGCTACTTTTAACATGTCGTAACTTTTAATTACGAAACGTGTCGCACTTGAAAAATCATTAGCTTCCATAAATTGCTTTTCTGAACCAATTAACCTACTCATTTCATAAAGAAGTTCATTAGTTGCTATCATTTCATTATAGATAAACCTACAAACATTAGAAGTATTTTCTATTTTTAAAATCTGTTCTTTTGTAGGTTTAATCTCTATTTTATAGCTTCTCATCAGCTAAAGCCTTTTTGTATTTTCTTAATCCATATATTCTACAACTGAAGACGTGTAGGATAGATATTATATCTTGTACAACTTCTTCGTTTGGAGATAAAAGATCATTATTAACTATAATAATTTTAGTTCCAAATTTATTAACGAAATTTTCGAACCATTCAAAACCGAACCTAACAAACCTATCTTTATGAGAAACATATATTGTATCTATTTCACCTTTAAAACATCTTTCTATTAGATTATTCCAGTTTTTCCTTTTATAATTTAGTCCGCTTCCTAAATCAGAAATAACTTCATCAACAATAACCCCTTTTCCAGCACAATAATTAAGCAAAAAAGATTTTTGATTTA
>JBOFYP010000025.1:0-1726 GCA_051654725.1 Cetobacterium sp. | reverse complement strand
CCACTTTGTAAAATACATTGTCCTATATCAACAGATATACCACATGTTATCAATTTATTTAAAGATAATAAAATATCTGAAGCTGGCGAAATTTTATTTAATAATAACCCTTTATCAATTTTTTGTGCTATTGTTTGTCCACACGAAGATCAGTGTAGAGGAAATTGTATCAAAGGAATTAAAGGAGAACCTGTTAACTTTCCACTTATTGAAAAAGAAATCTCTTCTCAATATAGTAGCAGTTTACCAATAGATAAAAAAAATAATAATGATATTGATGTTGCTATTATTGGTGGAGGACCTGCTGGGATAACTTCAGCTATACTTTTAGCTAAACAAGGATTTAATGTTACTATCTTTGAAGCTCTATCAAGACTTGGTGGTGTATTAAGATTTGGTATTCCTGATTTCAGACTTTCTAGAGAGATTATGGACACATTTGAAAACTATCTTTCGGATTTAGGCGTAAATATAAAGTACAATACATTAGTTGGACCTACACATACAATTCAAGACTTAAAAAATGATGGTTTTAAATATATTATTGTTACCACAGGTGTTTGGAATCCTAAACCTATGAAAATAAAAGGTGAAACTCGTGGAAATGTTCATTACGCTATAAATTATCTTGTATCTCCTAACTCTTATAAATTAGGTGAAAATGTTTTAGTTATCGGTGGTGGAAATGTTGCTATGGATGCTGCTCGTGTTGCTAAAAGACTCGGAAGTAATATTACTGTAATGTATAGACGTGGTGAAGAAGATATGCCTGCAACTAAAGTTGAAATTTTAGAAAGTAAGCATGATGGTGTAGATTTTAAATTTTTCTATTCTCCAAAAGAGATTTTAAATAAAACAATGATTTTTACAAAAACTGAATCTATTATTGATGAATCTGGTAAAAAGACTTTAAAAAATATTGATAATAGTGATATCGCTATCCCTTACGACTCTATTATAGTAGCAGTTAGTCAAGGACCTAAAAGAAATATAATCTCATCTGAAGAAAGAATCAGTATTGAAAAATGGGGTACTGTAGTTGTTACTGATAACTTTGAAACGACTCTTGAAAATGTTTTTTCATGTGGTGATGTTGTTACTGGACCAAAAACTGTTGTTGCTGCTGTTAATGATGCTAAAATAATGATTAATAACATATTAAAAAAAGAGAGATTGATTTAATCAATCTCTCTTCACACTTATTATTTTCCCCAAGTGTCTGGACTCTTATTCCACTTTAATGCAATTTCAGAATCTTCTAAATCTATATAATTTTCTTCTGTTGCAACATCAATTAATGATGCAAAATTTGAAAGTGTTGTCCAAGGTATTTTATCATGTTCAAAATTCTTGTAAGCTTTTTCAAATTCATATGAGAATATAGCTAAAACTTCTACATCTAAAGCTCCTGCTTCTCTTGCTGCAGCTACAGCTTTGATTGAGCTTCCTCCTGTAGAGATTAAATCTTCTATTATTATAACTTTTTTACCTTCGAAATCAGCACCTTCAATTTGTCTTCCAGCACCGTGAGCTTTTTTCTCTCCTCTTATATAAGCCATAGGAATATTCATCTCTTGAGCTATAAACGCTGCCCAAGGAATTCCAGCTGTTGCTGTTCCTGCTACTATATCAAATTGCTTATCTTTTAAAACTTCTATAAAAGCATCTACTACAACTTGTCTTTCTTTCGGAAAACCAATCATCTTTCTGTTATCACAATAAATTG
>JBOFYP010000024.1:0-1827 GCA_051654725.1 Cetobacterium sp. | reverse complement strand
CTTCGATTTTATAACCAGCATCTAACCCCTCAACCAATGTAGTTCCAACACCACAGCAAGGGTCAATAATTGTAAGCTCTTTACACCCTTTATTAGCTATATTTACAACAGCTTTGGCAACTTTAACACTCAATGAATTCGAGTAAGAGCAAGGTTTGTTATCATGTGTATGCCATTCGTAATTATTCTTGTTATCAATTCCAAAAATCCACTTATTATTTATTTTAGTTAAACCAAAATTAAAATCAGGATTTTTAAAGTTATGAACACCTAAAATATTCATAGATAACTTTTTTATCGTGCTCAATCTCTCTTCGTAAGGAACGTTGTCTCCATTATTAAGCCTTACATACTCTAATTTAAAGTTATCAAAAACAGTTTTATCTTTCTCTACCTCTTCTAAAATCTCCTCTATACTGTCTTTTTCATAAAGAATATCTAAACGAGTTTTAATAAAAGGGCTGTTAGATGGATTGAATTCTATATCCGAGAACAACAACTTTCCCTCGGGCATCTTTCCAAAAACTGTTCTCATTTCCAAAAGACAAAGTTCCTCTTCAAAAGTTGGATAATTAACTACATACATATATTTTAAACACTTTACCATAATTTATATTCACATTCCTTTATTTTTACCTATATTATATCATAATTCTAAAAATTAGATGAATATAACTAAAAATGGAATTAAAAATACCGTTATAATTCCAGCAATTCCTATAGCTAAACCAGACATAGCACCTTCAACTTCTCCAAGCTCTATAGCTTTAGAAGTTCCAACAGCATGGCTAGCAGTTCCTATAGCAACTCCTTTTGCAATACTATTATCAATTTTTGTCAATTTACATATAGCAGGACCAATTGCAGCCCCTACAATTCCTGTTGAAACAATAGCAACTATTGTTAGACCTGTGTTGGCATTTAGAGATTTTGTAATCTCTATTCCTATTGCTGTTGTTATAGATTTAGGTAATATTGAAATCAAAACATTTCTTTCTAGATTAACTAATTTTGATAAATATATTACAGATAAAATAGCTGATAATGAACCCATTGTTATCCCAACTAAAATCGGAACTATATTTTTTTTCAAAATCTCAATTTGATTGTATAAAGGAACAGCTAAAACAACTGTAGCTGGTGCTAAAAAAAATGTAATAATTTCTGTTCCTTTATTATACTGAGATAAAGGTATATCTAATTTAATTAAGGTAAAGATAACTAGACTAATTCCTATTAAAAGGGGATTCAAAAGAGTTATTTTTGTTTTTTTATATATATAGACCCCAATTTGAAAAGCAACCAATGAAATTAAAATACTAAGAAGTGAATTCATTCAATTTCACCTCTTTTCTTTTTATGATAAATTGAACAGTCCATCCAGTTACAATAATGGTTATAATTGTTGAAATTATAACTACAAAAAGAAGTTTATGCCCATTGCTAGCCAAGATATCCATAGATTTTAAAAGTCCAACTCCTGGTGGTAAAAATAGAAAAGCTAAATTTGTTAACATCAAATTTGTAGCATTTTTAATTTTTTCAACTTTTATAATTTTAAAATAGAGTAAAATAAATAATAAAAGTATCCCTATAACTGGGCCTGGTATTGGAATAGGCATAACTTTGCTTAACAAAGAACTTACATATGTTATTCCTAAAATAATGGCAAATTCACCTATCATAGCGTCTCCTCGTATAATGAAGATATAAAGATCTTCATCAATTTATTTGTTATAATTTACTAAAGTGCTGTGGATTATTACCGTCTCCTATAGCTAGTTCAACTAGACTATTTTATTAAGGCTATAACCACAGCTTTATACT
>JBOFYP010000023.1:0-38267 GCA_051654725.1 Cetobacterium sp. | reverse complement strand
TAATAGTGAAAGCTGGATTTATAGCAGTTGTAGGAAGACCAAACGTTGGAAAATCTACATTAATAAATAAACTTGTAAATGAAAAGGTAGCTATTGTTTCTGATAAAGCAGGAACAACAAGAGATACAATAAAAGGAATATTAAATTTTAATAAAAATCAATATATATTTGTTGATACTCCAGGAATACATAAACCAAAACATCTATTAGGAGAGCATATGACTAATAGTGCAATAAGAGTTTTAAGAGACGTTGATGTTATTGCAATGGTAATTGATGCATCACAGGAAATTAGTACTGGAGATTTATTTGTATTAGAAAAAATAAAAGCAGCTGTAAATACTCCAAAAGTTTTAATAGTAAATAAAATAGATAAAATAGATGACGAAGAGTTAGAAGCTAAAAGACTTGAAATAGCTGAAAAATTAGGAGAATTTAATGCTATAGTTGAAATAGCAGGACAATATGCAATAGGAGTTCCAAAGTTACTAGATGCATTAGATCCATTCTTAGAAGATGGAATAAAATATTATCCAGATGATATGTATACAGATATGCCAACATACAGAATAATAACAGAAGTTGTAAGAGAGAAAATATTAGAAAGAACAAGAGATGAAATACCTCACTCTGTAGCAATTGAAATTATTAATGTAACTAGAAGAAATAACGGAAAAGATAAATTTGACATAAATATTTATGTTGAAAGAGATTCTCAAAAAGGAATCATAATTGGAAAACAAGGTAGTATGTTAAAAGAGATTGGTATTGAAGCAAGAAAAGATATTGAAAGTCTTATTGGAGTTCAAATCTATTTAGAGCTTTGGGTAAAAGTGAAAGATGACTGGAGAAAGAAAAAGCCATTCTTAAAAGAGTTAGGATACGTAGAAGAAAGATAAAAAGTAAAAGTAGCTATTATGGCTACTTTTTTCTTTTCAGAATTTATAGTTTTGTGTTGATATAGTAGTTATGGTATAATAGAAAACAGATAAAAAATTGTTATTATATGGAGGAAAAAAAGCAATGCATTTATTGTTAACAGAAGGAATGGGTTGGATAGAAGTTGTAACTGGAAGTATGTTCTCAGGTAAAAGTGAAGAGCTTATAAGAAGAATGAGAAGATCTAAGTACGCTAATCAAAAAATAGTAGTTTTTAAGCATTCAAGTGATACTAGATATGATGATACAAAGGTAGCTTCACATAGTCAAGCTTTTATAGAAGCAGTACCAGCTTCAACTGTAGAAGAGATGAGAAAGATAATAGAAACAGAATATAAAGATGTAAGAGTAGTTGGTATTGATGAAGTACAATTTTTTGGAGAAGATGTTGCAGATTTTTGTGAAGAGTTGGCTAACAACGGAAAAAGAGTTGTAGTAGCTGGATTAGATCAAGATTTTAGAGGTGAACCATTTAAACCTATGGATAGATTAATGGCTAGAGCGGAGTATGTTGATAAATTTAACGCTATTTGTGCTTGTTGTGGAAACCCAGCTTCTAGAACTCAAAGACTTGTAGATGGAGAGCCTGCTTATTCAGACGATCCAATAGTTATGGTTGGTGCAAGTGAGAGTTATGAAGCTAGATGCAGAAGATGTCATATAGTAAAAAAGAGAGATTTATAATGAACTTTAGAGGTGTAGAAAAAACTGATAAATGGGGATATATTTTTACAGTTTTTTATAACGGTGAAAAATTTCATTCTTTTGATGAAATGGCTGAAAAAAAGACTGTAAAAGGTGAGTTCAGAAAGGTTATGAATGAATTAGGATTTACTTGGGCAAAAGGAATTCAGCAAGGTGGAAGAACTGATGCTAAAGTTTCAGCTGAAAGAAATATGTTATATGTAAGTAGTAATTTTAACGGTAATTTAGAAGAGATTGTATTTAAATTTAATGAAAAGATGAAAGAATCTATTTTCATAAGAAAAGTTCAAAAAACTTTTCCAAATCTATCTTTTCCAGAATATATAGAAAAAAGAGAGTACTTATATAAATATCCTAAAAAAAGAATAAAAAGATCAATAGAGGATATTCAAAAAACATTACTAGAAATTAGTGGAACTTATGATGTAAGTAGATTTACAGATAAAAAAGGTATAGAGTTAAAAGAACATGAAAGAAGTGTAGTCG
Organism: Cetobacterium sp.; assembly: GCA_051654725.1. Lineage (GTDB taxonomy): Bacteria > Fusobacteriota > Fusobacteriia > Fusobacteriales > Fusobacteriaceae > Cetobacterium_A. Next base: position 36,137 of record JBOFYP010000023.1, on the reverse strand, counting down.
TAACTTTTGAAAAAAATATATTAAGATTTATTGGAAATTCATTTATGCCAAAACAAGTCAGAAATATGTCTGGTTATATATTAACTGGAGAGATAGAAACTTTTCCAGGAAAGTTTTTAACTTTAGAAAATGTTTATCTAAAACCTGAATTATCAAACAATATAATTATTCCTTCTGATGATTTTAAGATAGAAGGTGTAGAAAAAATAGAAAAAACATTTGATAAAAAAACATCTATTTTTTATGTGAAAAAAGAAAAAAAAGGTGAAGTAATTGGGAAAAACGCTTCAAATATAAAAAATTTAAGAAAAGAGTTTGGAAATATAATCATAAGGGAGATTTAAATGCTTTCTAGATTAAAACAAGGGTATAGATGCTTATTTCAAAAATTTGATAAAAAAAATGAATTTGAAATTAGAGAGATATTAACAGCTGAAGAATTTCAAATATTTAATGTAATGAGTGACTATGATAAATTACATTCATATTTAATTTACAAAGAAGTAAAAAAAAATGATATTTTAAAAGATAGTAGAAAATATTTAAAATTAGCATTGCTCCATGATTCAGGAAAAGGAAATGTCACTTTTTTGAGAAGAATAAAAAAAGTTTTAATAGGGGATAAAATTTTAGAAAAACATCCTCAAAATGCATTTGAAAAATTAAAGAATATAGATAAAGAATTAGCAGAATTATGTAGAGATCATCATAGGAGTAACGTTGATAAAAAAATGAAAATTTTTCAACAGATAGATGATGAATAAAAGGAGAGTTATGAAAGTAGATATAAGTAAGTATTTAATGTCGGTAGAAAAACCAGGTCAATATTTAGGAAATGAGATAAATAGTGTTCATAAAGATTTAAATTCAATAAAAGCAAGAATGTGCTTATTCTTCCCAGACATCTACGAAGTAGGAATGTCAAACTTAGGAATAAGATTACTATATACTATTATGAATAAAGTTGATAACTTCTATTTGGAGAGAGGATTTGCTCCAATGGAAGATTTAGAAAACTTAATGAGAGAAAATAATATTCCAATGTTTTCTTTAGAAACTAAAACAGATTTAAAAGATTTTGATGCAATAGGATTTTCACTTTCTTATGAAATGTGTTATCCCAATGTTCTAAATGCTTTAAGTTTATCAGGAATACCTTTACATTCAAATGAAAGAGGAGAGGAGTTCCCACTTATAATGGCTGGTGGAACATGTATGATGAATCCAACACCAATGGAGAGATTTATAGATTTCTTTGTTATTGGTGATGGAGAAGAAACTATGACTAAGTTAGCTCAAATGTTAGTTAAGTTGTCAGGAAAAACAAAGTCTGAAAAATTAGATGCTATAAAAGATTTTGAGGGTATATATATTCCTAAATTACATAAAGGTGTAAAAAGAATAAAAAGAGCAATAGTACAAGATATGGATAATACAGTATCTTACTCAGAACAACTAGTACCTTATATTCAAGTTGTTCATGACAGAGCTTCAGTAGAGATTCAAAGAGGATGTACTAGAGGATGTAGATTCTGTCAAGCAGGATACGTTTATAGACCAGTTAGAGAAAGAAGTTTAGAGAAAAATATAGAGCTTATAGATGATATGTTATTCAACACAGGATATTCTGAAATTTCATTATCATCATTAAGTAGTAGTGATTACACTGCAATAACACCTTTAATAGATGGGTTACAAAAAAAGTATGAAAATAAAAATTTAGCAATCTCATTACCATCTTTAAGAATGAATACACATTCGGTAGATGTAGCAGTAAATATCAGTGGTGGAAAAAGACCTGGATTTACGTTTGCTCCAGAAGCTGGAAGTCAAAAGATGAGAGATGTTATAAATAAAGGTGTAACAGAGCAAGAGATTTTAGAAACAGCAGAAGCAGCTGTAAAAGCTGGATGGGATAACTTAAAGTTTTACTTCATGATAGGATTACCTTTTGAAACAGATGAAGATGTAATGGCAATTTATGAACTTGTAAAAACAGTTACATATAGATGTAGAACAATAAGAAGAAGAGTAAATATAACTGCAAGTATTTCAAACTTTGTACCAAAACCACATACACCTTACCAATGGCAAGAACAGATGGGTGTAGAAGAAGCTCAGAGAAAACAAGCTATGCTAAGAGATGCTTTCAAAGGAATGAAAGGTGCAACATTAAGAATGCACGCTCCTAAAAAATCATATTTAGAAGGATTCTTATCAAGAGGAGATGAAAGAACAGGAGCACTAATAGAAAAAGCTTTTGAAATAGGTGCTAAATTAGATGATTATAAAGATAACTTCTCAATTTGGAAAGAAGCTATGGAAGAGTTAAATATAACAGATAAAGATTATCTAGGAGAAAGAGATTTAAATGCTCCATTGGCTTGGGATATAGTTGATGTTGGTGTAAGTAAAGAGTTTTTCTTGAGAGAGTTAGAAAATAGTGAGAAGCAAGCTTTAACTGTAGATTGTAGAGAACTTTGTTCTGGATGCGGAATGAGAAAATATGTAAAAGAGTGTGGGTTTTTAACATTGGATAAAAAGTAGGAGTAACTGATGCTAAAAATAGGAAATGATTGGGATGAAATATTAAAATTAGAGATTGAAAAAGAATATTTTGTTAAAATGAAAGAGACATTAAAAAAAGAGTATTCAGAAAAAGTAGTTTATCCACCAAAAGATGAAATGTTATCAGCTTTTAAATTGACATCTTATTCAGACATCAAAGTGGTTATATTAGGTCAAGACCCTTATCATGGTTATGGTCAAGCTCATGGATTATCATTTTCTGTAAAAGAGGGTATAAAAATACCTCCATCTCTTAGAAACATTTATAAAGAGATTATGTCTGAAGGAGAGGGAGAAGTTTTTGATAGTGGATATTTAGAATCTTGGGCAAAACAGGGGATATTTTTATTAAATGCAACATTAACAGTGAGAGAGGGCGAGCCAAATTCTCATAGTAAAATTGGTTGGACAATTTTTACAGATGAAGTTATAAAAAAGATTAATGAAAAAAAAGAACCTGTTATATTTGTACTCTGGGGAAATAATGCAAAAGATAAAAAGAAATATATAACAAATCCTAAACATATAATTTTAGAGGGGGTTCACCCAAGCCCACTATCAGCTAGTAGAGGTTTTTTTGGTTGTAATCACTTTAAAGAGATAAATAAAAATCTGAATGATATTTATAAAATTAAAATTAATTGGAATATCAAATAAATCTATTGACAAAGAGAGTGTAAAAAAGTTAAAATTTAATCAAATAAATCTTAGTGTGGAGGTTTTATGAAAAAATTATTATTTTTACTAACAGTATTAGGGACAGTAGTATATTCAGCAGAGCATAGAGATGGTACTTATAGAGGGGTCTATATATCAAGCCAAGAAACTCAAGTAGAAATACAATTTGACTTAAAAAATGATTCAATAGAAAAAACAAAGTATAGAACTCTTTATTATAAAGGTGAAGATTATTTAAAAAATAAAGCTTTAGAAAAAAGTAAAGCTCAATATGAAGCATTATTAACAGCAATAACTGGTAAAAATGTAAATGATGCAGTAGAGATGCTTTATACACCAGCAGATATAGAACAAGCTGGAGCAACAGTTAGAGCAACAAAAGTAAGATCAGCAATAAAACATGGATTAAGCACAGGTGTATATACACCTGCTAAATAAATAATAAAAAACAGAGGAGAAATCCTCTGTTTTCTTTTAATCGAGATTTAAAAGTGCTATAATGAAAAGAATAAAAATGATAGTGAGGTGCAAAATATGGAGAAAATATTTAAAAATATAGATTTTAAAGTTCTGAAGTTATCAAATAAAGATATATACTCTGGAAATATAGAATATGATTCAAGAAAAATAAAACAGGGGGACATATTTGTAGCTTTAAAAGGTAGTTTAGTTGATGGTCATAAGTATATCAATACAGCTCTAGAAAAAGGAGCATCTGCAATAATAGTTTCAGAAGAAGTTGAACTTGTAGGTGACGCTTCATATTTTTTAGTTCAAAATTTAAGAGAACAATTAGGAAAAATTGCTTCGAATTTTTATGATCATCCTGAAAAAAAACTTAAAGTAATTGGAGTTACAGGAACAAATGGAAAAACGACAACAACATATTTGATTGAACAAATTTTAGGAGAGGAAAAAGTTGCTAGAATAGGAACTGTAGAATATAAGATAGGAGATGAAATAATAGAAGCTCCAAATACAACTCCAGAATCTTTAGATATAATCAAAATGAGTAAAAAAGCTGTAGATAAAGGTTTGGAATATTTAGTAATGGAAGTTAGTTCTCATGGATTAACAAGTGGAAGAGTTGATATGCTAGATTTTGATATAGCCGTATTTACAAACTTAACTCCAGAACACCTTGATTATCATAAAGATATGGAAGATTACTTTAGAGCTAAAAAAATATTATTTCAAAAATTAAAAAATAAATCAAATGGAATAATAAATATAGATGATAGTTACGGAAAAAGAATTTTTGAAGAATTTTCTGGAAAATCATACTCTTTAGATGTTACTGCAGATTTAAATTTGGAAGATATAAAAAAATTAAAGCCAACATTATTAGGAAAATTTAATATGTATAATGTTTTAGGTGCAATAGGAGTTGCAAGACTTTTAAATATAGATGAAAATTTAATAAAAGAGAGAGTTCAAAAGATTAAAAGTGCTCCAGGTAGATTCGAAACTGTTTGTGCAGGGCAAGATTTTAAAGTAATAGTAGATTATGCTCATACAGGAGATGCATTAGAGAATATTCTTCAGGGGGTAATTGAATTAGGAGAATCAGGAAAAATAATTACAGTTTTTGGTTGTGGTGGAGATAGAGATAAAATAAAAAGACCAATAATGGCTAAAATTGCTGAAAAGTACAGTGATATTGTTATAGTAACATCAGATAATCCAAGAACAGAAAATCCAGATGATATTATAAGTGATATTGTAAAAGGTTTTGAAAATAAAAACTATATAGTGGAAATAGATAGAAAAGAAGCTATAAAAAAAGCAGTTTTAAAAGCAGAAAAAAATGATATAATACTAATAGCTGGAAAAGGGCATGAAACTTATCAGATACTAGGAACAACAAAGATTCATTTTGATGATAGAGAGATTGCAATTGAAGCAATAAAAGACTTAAAAGAGGTGAAGTAGTTGAAAGTAGTACAAGATGTAAAAAAAGTTAAAATAGGGAATAAATTTGAAATCGGTGGAGATAATAGATTTACATTAATAGCTGGACCTTGCGTAATTGAATCAGAAGAGTTAGTTATGGAAGTAGCAGAAAAAGTAAAAGATATATGTGATAGATTAGAGATAAATTTTGTATTTAAAGCTTCATTTGATAAAGCTAACAGATCTTCTATACATTCGTATAGAGGTCCAGGAATAGAAAAAGGATTGGAAATATTAAAAAAAGTAAAAGAAAAATTTAATATACCTGTAGTAACAGATGTTCATGAAGCATGGCACTGTAAAGAGGTAGCTAAAGTTGTAGATATAATTCAAATACCAGCTTTTTTATGTAGACAAACAGATTTACTAATAGCAGCAGCAGAAACTGGATTACCAGTAAATATAAAAAAAGGTCAATTTTTAGCTCCTTGGGATATGAAGAATGTTGTTGTAAAAATGGAAGAGATGAACAATCAAAATATAATGCTTTGTGAAAGAGGTTCAACTTTTGGATACAACAATATGGTTGTAGATATGAGAGGATTTGCAGAGATGAGAAAGTTTGGATATCCAGTTGTATTTGATGTAACTCATGCAGTTCAAAAGCCTGGAGGATTAGGTACAGCAACATCTGGAGACAGAGAGTTTGTATTCCCATTAATGAGAGCAGGACTTGCAATAGGAGTAGATGCAGTATTTGCTGAAGTTCATCCTGATCCAAACAATGCAAAATCAGATGGACCAAATATGCTGTTTTTATCAGATTTAGAAGAGATATTAAAAGTAGCAGTTAAAATAGATGATTTAGTAAAAGGTAGATAATATGGATGTCAAAAAAATAGCTCAAAATTTATTTGATAAAGAGATTTGTGAACTAGAGAAAGTAAAAGCTAAAATTTCAGATTCCTTAGAGATAGTTGTTAATTTAATTCTTCAGTCAAAAGGAAAAGTAGTAATAACAGGAATAGGAAAATCAGGAATTATAGGTAAAAAAATAGCAGCAACACTAGCTTCAACAGGAACTTTAGCTGTTTTCATGAATTCAGCTGAAGGGTTGCATGGTGACTTGGGAATGATAAATAAAAATGATATAGTTATAGCTATATCAAATAGTGGAAATAGTGATGAAGTTATTTCAATTATCCCATCAATAAAAAAAATAGGTGCAACGTTGATTGCAATGACAGCTAATCAAAATTCAAGATTAGGAAAAGAAGCTTTTGCTATCTTGGATGTAGGAGTAGAAAAAGAAGGATGCCCTTTAAATTTAGCTCCAATGTCATCAACGACTAGCACTTTAGTTATGGGAGATGCATTAGCAACAGTACTAATAACAGCTAGAAACTTTAAACCAGAAAATTTTGCTGTATATCATCCAGGTGGAAGCTTGGGTAGAAGATTATTAATGAAAGTTAAAGATGTTATGCATAAAGATTTACCTTTAGTTCAATTAACGAGTGATATGGATACAGTTATCATGACTATGACAAAAAAAAGGCTTGGAGTTGTTTGTGTCGTTGATAATGATGAACTTTTGGGAATTATAACTGAAGGAGATATTAGAAGAGCCTTAAAGCTAAAGGATAGATTCTTTGATATGAAAGCTGAAGATATAATGACTAAAAATTACACATATGCTACACAGGATATTATGGCCTTAGATGCGTTAGAGCTAATGGAAAATAGAGAAAATCAAATTTCTGTATTACCAGTATTAAAAAATAAAAAAGCTATAGGTGTTATTAGAATACATGATTTATTAAATGTAATAGGAAAATAGTTGACAAAAAAAGTGAAGTTTCATATAATAAAACTGTAATATAAATAAAAAATTGGAGGCACAAAATGGTAACTAAAGATATGAACATTTTAGAAGCAGTACAAAAGTATCCAGTAATTTCAATGGTATTTAGAAAACATGGATTAGGATGTGTTGGATGTATGGTAGCAGCAGGGGAAACTTTAGGAGAGGGAATTTCAGCTCATGGATTAGATGCAGATGCACTAGTTGAAGAGATGAATGCTCTAATAAAAGAATCAGAAGTTAAATAATAAATGCTAAAAGGGCTCTAATTATAAGAGTCCTTTTTTAATTTCTTGATAACCCTTAGAAAATTTGATATAATATATTTCAGAAAAAATTTATATATGAGGGAAAAGGGTATGAAATCTAAATTAGAAAAAATGGAAGAATCATTATTTTTTACATTAACTTGTGATGAAGTAGGAACTTATGTTTCTTTAGTAGACAACAAGGGAGATGTAGTATATGATACTACAGGTTTTGAAATAAGTGATGAAAATGATTTAAAGATTATTGAATTAATTAAAGAGATAAAAGAAGATAGCTTTTTCTCTGGTTGGGATAGTGAAAAAAATGAGCTATATATTGATGAAAATATAGAAATTTTAGATTATCTTAAAAATAGTAAAAAAGTATTAACTGGGGAAATGAAACCAATCAAGTGGGTCTTAAGTGGAAATAAAATAGTATTAAAAATTAATTTTGTTGAAGATAATTATGAGCTTTGTGAAGGGAAACTTCTTTTAAATGGGGATAAAAAGTTTGTAATAATTTCTGACAACTATATTTTAAGTGAAGATTCAATATATTGGATAGATATTCCAAAAGATACTATTCATATATTAAAAGAGATGGAATCTAAATTTACGAGAACAGAGTTGGAAAAATATTTGACTTTAGCATATTCTTTTGGAAGTGGAATAGAAATAGAGTTTTTAGATTATGAACTTGCTATGAACGGGAATATGAAACCTGCTCAAGAGTTGATAATAGAGAAAATATCTCAAGATAACAGTTTATATTTAAAAATAGGAGCATCAATATCAACAATAGATTATGAATTTTTAAAAGCACATTCTTTAGAAAATGCTTTATTAGTAAAAGACGAATTAAAAAAAATTGAAGTAACAAAAGTGCAACCAGCATATTTAGATGAGACAGTAGAAGAAATTGTAAAAATAATTGTAAAACATCAAAAAAATCTTAAAATAAAATCAAGTTTTTATTTGGATAATAATTTTATAATATTACAAGAGAAACTAGCGAGAGAATTTGTAACTCAAGAACTTTTACAATTAGCTGGAAAATATAAAGTTGTAGGTACGGATAATTTAAAAAAATACAGTGTAAAAGCTGTAAAACCAAAAGTTGTAGGTAATTTTAAACATGGAATAGATTTTTTAGAAGGAGATGTTCACTTAGAAATAGAGGGGGAAAAATTCTCAATAGTAGATGTATTGAATAGTTTTAAAAAAGACTCTTATATTGTATTAAGTGATGGAACAAATGCTCTTATAAATAGAAAATACATGGAAAAGTTAGAGAGAGTATTTAAAGATAATGGAAAATCAAATGTCAAAATATCGTTCTTTGATTTACCTATTATAGATGATTTGATAGAAGATAAGGTATTAGCAAGTGAAATAAAGAAAACTAAAAGTTTCTATAGAGGTATTAATCAAATAGAAAATTATGGTGCTGAACTACCAGAAATAAATGCAACACTGAGAGAATATCAAGAATATGGATATAAATGGTTAAGATATTTAATAGATAATAAACTGGGCGGATGCTTAGCAGATGATATGGGACTTGGAAAAACACTTCAAGCTATAACATTAATAACAAGTTTACATAGTACTCCAAATAGAAAAACTTTAATAATAATGCCAAAAAGTTTAATTTATAATTGGGAAAGTGAAATTAAGAAATTTAGCCCAATATTAAAATCTGGAATTTATTATGGGAATTTTAGAGATAAAACTATATTTAATAGTGCTGAAGTAATAATAACAACATACGGAACTATAAGAAATGATATAGAATATTTAAAAGAGATGAAATTTGATTTAATAGTTTTAGATGAATCACAAAATATAAAAAATGTAAATGCTCAAACAACAAAAGCAGTAATGCTTTTAGATGCGAAATATAGATTAGCTTTAAGTGGAACTCCAATTGAAAATAATTTAGGAGAGTTATATTCTTTATTCAGGTTCTTAAATCCTTCAATGTTTGGAACATTAGAAGAGTTCAATTATCATTATGCAAATCCAATTCAGAAAGAAAATGATAAAGAAGCAATAGAGGAATTAAAAAAGAAAATATATCCATTTATACTTAGAAGAGTAAAAAAAGAAGTTTTAAAAGACTTGCCAGATAAGATAGAAAAAACATTGTTTATAGGAATGAATCCAGAACAAAAGAGGCTGTATGAAGAGAGAAGAGCTTATTACTATGGCATGATAAACAGTCAAATAAAAACTCAAGGATTAGGAAAAACACAGTTTTATATATTACAAGCATTAAATGAGTTAAGACAATTAACAAGTTGTCCTGAAATGAAAAATCCAAATATACTTTCAAGTAAAAGAGAGGTTCTTATAAATAATGTTCAAGATGCAGTAGAAAATGGACATAAAGTTCTTATTTTTACAAACTATATAAAAAGTATTGAAAGTATCACAGGAGATTTAAGAAAAAGAGGAATAAAATACTTGGAAATGACAGGAGCAACAAAAGATAGACAAGGATTAGTAAATCTATTCCAAAAAGATAATAAATATAAAGTTTTTGTAATGACACTTAAAACAGGTGGTGTTGGACTTAATTTAACAGCAGCAGACACAATATTTATATATGATCCTTGGTGGAATAAAACAGTAGAAAATCAAGCTGTAGATAGAGCATACAGACTAGGACAAGATAGAACAGTGTTCTCTTATAAATTAATACTTAAAGATACAATAGAAGAAAAAATATTAAAATTACAAGAGAGCAAAAGCCAGTTATTAGATAATTTAATTTCTGACGAAGGTGCAACTTTAAAAACTTTAACTGAAAAAGATATAGAGTTTATTCTTGGAGAATAGGAGATGGTATGGCAATAAGTAAAGATAGATTTAGAAAAGCGTTAAATGAAAGCTATTCGAGAGAAGTTCTTTTTAAAATTTTTAAAAAATACTTCTTAGATTGGATTGCAGAAGGATATATAGGAAGTAATTTAGGTTTATTTGAAATATCTTTAATATCTGAAACAACAAATAAACAGACTTTTTTAGAGTTAATGGAGCAAATGTATTCTAAAGAAGAGGTGTTCAAAGGTATTTTTTCGTGCTTACCAAAAGAGGTACAAGATGTTTTTGAAACTATTGCCTGGAAAGGTAAATTTAAAATAAAAAATAGAGATTGTTATTTTAAAGATGAAGAAGAGTATCATATAAAATCAGAATTAAAAGACGAATTTTTATTTTTCATTAAAACAGGTGATTCTAAAAAAGGTGAATATCTAAATTTGAGTAATGATATTGTTAGAGTTATGAGACGATTTATGACTAAGCCTAAAGAGTATTTTATTTATAAAAATAACAGTTGTCAATGTGAGTTTAAAGAAAATAATGAAGAAAAAATTCAAGAGAATCTTAGAAAGTATTATTCTTTCTTTAAAGATGGAAAAATGCAACTTTCTAGTAGTGGGAAATTGTTAAAAGAATCAAAAAATAATATGAAAAAATATTGTAATATACACGAATATTACGAAGGTATAAAAGATTTAGAGTTTTTAAAAACAGAAACTATGGGATTATTTCTATTTTTATTTAAAGAGGAATATTTAAATGATGACTTTATTAGATCGAGTAATCTAAAAGCTATAGTAAATGGTTTCTTAGATGGAAGTATTATAAAAAGTGAAGATAATACATATATAAGTTTATATTTGAATTATTTAAAAGGTATTAAAAACGTAGGGAAATCAAATGATGAGATAAAAAGAGGGCTTCAAACTATAAAAATGATATTGTCAGAGTTTCCAGATGATGGATTTGTATCAATAGAAAATGTAATAAAAAGCATACTTTATAGAGATGAGTTTATAGAAATTATTGACTTAGAATCAGCTTTTGCAACACTATATATAAATGAAGCAAATTATGAAAGAACTAAAATTGTTGGATATGATAAATATTTAGCATATGTTGTAGAGCCATTTATAAAATCTATATTCTTTATACTTGCATCATTAGGTGTACTTGAAATTTGTTATGAAAAACCATCATCAACAAATTCATTGTATCTAAAAAATGGATACTTGAGTAAATACGACGGTATAAGATATGTCAAATTTACAGAATTAGGTAGATATGTGTTTGATAGAGTTAATACTTATGATTTTAAAGTTCTAGAAGATGAAGGAAAAGTTGTTTTAGATGAAGATAGATTAATTGTTACTGTTATTGGAGAGAGTCCATTAAGAATGATGACTTTAGAGAAACTAGGAAATAAAATAGCTCCTAATAAATTTAAAATATCAGAAGAAAGTTTAACAAAAGGTTTAGATACACTAAATGAGGTTCAGGGTAAAATTCAAGAGTTTAAAGAGAAAATTACAAATGATTTACCAATAAATTGGAATAGATTTTTCGGAGACGTTATGGAAAAGACAGAGTTAATAACACATGTACCTGAATATAAAGTTTTAAGATTAAAAAATGATAAAGAACTTTTATCTGCAATCACAAAAGATAAAAGATTTAAAAGCTTAATTTTAAAAGGTGAAGATTTACATATAATGGTAAAAAAAGAAAATTTAGATAAAGTTACACTATTGTTTAAAGAATATGGGTACTTTATAAATCTATAAAAAATGGGTATGGCAAAAATGCTATACCCATTTTTTTTAAAATTTATACAAAGAGTTTTATAAAAATGGTAAAATTAAAGTATGAAATTTTAAGGAGGATAATTTTATGAAAAATGATTATTTTTTTGAGATGGAAAAAATTTACGAAAGCATAAAAGAAAGAATAGAAAATAGGGTTCAAGATTTTAAAAAGGTATGGATTGAAGGTGATAACAAAGATATATTTTGTGAGTTAGCATTTTGTATATTAACACCACAATCAAAAGCAAGAAGTGCTTCAAAAGCAATAACTGGACTTGTGGAGAGTGATGTTCTTTTTACAGGAACAGAAGAGCAGATATTACCTTATTTAAATGTAGTTAGATTCAACAAAACTAAAGCTAAAAATTTATATCTTTTAAGACAACAAATGATAGATGAAGCTGGAAACTTTATAACAAAAGATTTTTTTTCAAAATTTGAATCTGTATTTGAAATGAGAGAATGGATTGTTAAAAACATAAGAGGGATGTCATATAAAGAAGCTAGTCATTTTTTAAGAAATATAGGCTTTGGAGATGATTTAGCAATACTTGATAGGCATATTTTAAAAAATCTAGTAAGATTAGAAGTAATTAATGAGATTCCTAAAACAATTACACCGAAGTTATACAAAGAGATTGAAAATAAATTGAGAGAATATTGTAAAGAGGTTCAAATTCCAATGGTGAATATGGATTTAATACTTTGGTATCTAGAGGCTAAAGATATATTTAAATAATCCGCTCAATAAAGAGTTATTGATAAAACTTGCAATATTATGGTATAATTTTTAACATGTTAAAATAGTAATTTGTTAAAAATTTGGAGGAAAAAAGTGAAAAATGCAGCAATTATAACTTATGGTTGTCAAATGAATGTTAATGAAAGTGCAAAAATAAAAAAAATATTACAAAATATGGGATATAATATAACTCAGGACACTTCTGAAGCAGATGCAGTCTTTTTAAACACTTGTACAGTAAGAGAAGGAGCAGCAACTCAAATTTATGGTAAATTAGGTGAATTAAAAGTAGTAAGAGAAAAAAGAGGGACAATTATTGGAGTAACAGGATGTTTTGCTCAAGAGCAAGGAGAAGAATTAGCTAAAAAATTTCCAATTATAGATATAGTTATGGGAAATCAAAATATTGGAAAAATACCAACTGCTATAGAAAAAATAGAGTCTGGAGATTTCAAATATATTGTTTTTACTGATGAAGAGGATGAATTACCACCGAGATTAGATTCAGAGTTTGATTCAAAAAAAACAGCTTCAATTCCAATAACTTATGGTTGTAATAATTTTTGTACTTATTGCATAGTTCCATATGTTAGAGGTAGAGAAAGATCTGTTCCTATGGAGCAAATATTAGATGAGGTTAAAGAATTCATAAATAAAGGCTATAAAGAGATTATGTTATTAGGTCAAAATGTGAATTCTTATGGAAATGATTTTAAAAATGGTGAAAATTTCGCAATTTTACTAGAGAATATCTGTAAAATTGAAGGAGAATTTTTAGTAAGATTTGTTTCACCACATCCAAAAGATTTTGGAGATGATGTAATAGAAGTTATTGCTAAAAATGAAAAAATAGCAAGATCATTACACCTTCCTTTACAAGCTGGATCAACAAAAATTTTAGAATTAATGAATAGAAAGTATACAAAAGAGCAATATTTAGAGTTAGCAGAAAAATTGAAAGCAAAGATACCTGGAGTTGCTTTAACTACAGATATTATTGTAGGTTTTCCTAATGAAACTGAGGAAGATTTTTTAGAAACATTAGATGTTATTGATAAAGTTAAATTTGATATAGCATTTATGTATATGTATTCTCCAAGAGAAGGTACAGCAGCAGCAATTATGGATGGGCATTTAGATCAAGAGATAAAAAAAGAAAGACTAAAAAGATTAATAGATTTACAAAATCAAAAATCTAAAGAAACAAGTACTATTTATGAAGCGTTAACTGTTAGAGTTTTAGTTGATGGTCCAAGTAAAAAAAATGATAAAGTTTTAAGTGGAAGAACATCAACAAATAAAGTAGTTATTTTTTCAGGAGATAGAGAGCTAGAAGGTACATTTGTGAATATAAAAATAAATGAATGTAGAACATGGTCTCTATATGGAGAGATTGTAAATTAATAACCTTGGAGGTATTATGGAGAAGTTAGAAAAGTTTTTACTAAAAGATTTACAAGAGATTGCAAAACAAATGGAAATAGAGAGTTCAAATAAATTAAAAAAAGCCGAACTTATAGATTTGATAATTGAATCTATAAATGGAAAAGATGGTATATATCTGGCTTGGGGTAGCCTTGAAGTAATGGCAGATGGTTATGGATTTTTAAGAAATACAAATGTTGAAAAAGATGTTTATGTATCAGCTTCACAAATAAGAAAATTTAAATTAAGAACAGAAGATTTTGTTGTAGGTGAAGTAAGAGAAGCAGTTCAAGGTGAAAATAATTATGGACTTAGAAAAGTTTTATTAATTAATAATGGAAGCCTACAAGATGCAGCTTCAAGAATACCTTTTGATGAATTGATACCAGCTTACCCAACAGAACTATTGAAATTAGAAACAGATTCTAAAAATATTTCTGGAAGGATAATAGATTTGATAGCTCCAATAGGTAAAGGTCAAAGAGGTTTAATTGTAGCTCCTCCAAAAGCAGGAAAGACAGTATTGATAAGTAATATAGCAAATTCAATTATACAAAATAATAAAGGTATAGAAGTTTGGATATTATTAATTGACGAAAGGCCAGAAGAGGTTACAGATATTAAAGAAACAGTAAAAGGTGCACAAGTTTATGCTTCAACTTTTGATGATGATCCAAGAAATCATATAAAAGTTACAGAGTTGCTTTTAGAAAAAGCAAAAAGAAAAATAGAAAATGGAGAAGATATTGTAATTTTAATGGATTCTTTAACAAGATTAGCTAGAGCATATAATATTGTAATTCCTTCAAGTGGAAAATTAATTTCAGGTGGAATAGATCCGACAGCATTGTATTACCCTAAGAGATTCTTTGGTTCAGCTAGAAATATAAGAAATGGTGGAAGTTTAACAATTTTAGCGACAGCTCTTATTGATACAGGAAGTAAAATGGATGATGTTATTTATGAAGAGTTTAAAGGTACTGGAAATCTTGATATTCATCTTGATAGAAATATAGCTGAACTTAGAATATATCCATCTATTGATATTCAGAAATCAGGAACTAGAAAAGAAGAGCTATTAATTGATAAAAAGAGATTAGAAGCAATATGGCAGATAAGAAGATATTTGACTTCTCTGGATAAAGCATCAGCAACTAGAAAGTTGATAGATACTATTTCTTCTACAGAGAGCAATGATAAACTTATAGAGATGTATGCTAAGTCTTTTGCAAGGGGGTAAAAAGTGAAAGAAGTCTTTAAAATATTTTCAATTATAATAGCAGCATTTATATTAATGTTAGTAATAGTATTTAAACCTTACAAATCAGAAGTAATTGATTTGAAAAAATTTACAGAATATTATTCAAATGATACAACAGTTGAAGATGGTGGAGGATTTGAATTAGTAGAAACGAACTTCTTTACAATAGAAAGAGAATATAAAATAGAAGGTAGTCAAGAGATAGAAAAAATAGCGTTAGAAAAAGTAGATTTAAAAAAGAGTTATGAAATTCCAAAAATAGAAAGCTATATTGTTTCTAATGGAGATACTTTAGGTGTTATAGCAGATAAAAATGGAGTGTCTTTAGATGTTTTAAAAGCTAACAATCCAGGGATTTCAACAAATTTAAAAGTTGGACAAAAATTAAATTTAGTTAAAGGTAATGGAGTTTTTTATACAGTAAAAAAAGGTGATTCACTTTTTAAAGTAGCCTTAAATTATAAAGTTGATGTTGAAGATTTAAGAAAGTATAATAATCTGAACAATGATAATCTTAAAGTTGGTCAGGAATTATTTATATCTAATCCAAGTCAAGATAGTTTGAAAAGGCTAACAACGAAAGGAAGAGTTAAAAAGAAAGTAAATGTGATTGTCCAAAATAATTTTGTTATGCCAGTTAAATGGGCGGGAGTAACAAGTCCTTTTGGTAAAAGGTTCCACCCAGTTTTAAAAAGATATATTCAGCATGCAGGAATAGACATGAGAGCTAGATATGTACCATTAGTTGCTTCTAGAGAAGGAACTATTGTATTTGCAGGATATATGACTGGATATGGAAAAATAATAAAGATAAATCATGGGAGTGGATATGAAACAAGGTCTGCTCATTTAGAGAAAATGTATGTGAAGATAGGAGACAAAGTAAAAGCTGGACAAGTTATAGGTAAAACAGGTATGTCAGGTAGAGTTACAGGACCACATCTTCATTTTGAAATAAGAAAAAATGGAAAAGCTAATAATCCTATGAATTATTTAGTGAAGTAGCCCTAGATAACATTCTAGGGCTTTTTTTAAAATTTATAAGAGGTGAAAAAATGAGAGAATCAAAAATAATAAAAATTGGAAATTTATCAATAGGAGGGGGAAATGATATAATAATTCAGTCTATGACAAATACCCCGACAGATGATGTAGAAAAAACAGTTGCACAAATTAAAAGACTTCAAGATGAAGGTTGTCAATTGGTTAGGGTAACTATCAATACAGAGTTAGCAGCCCAAAAAATAAAAGAAATAAAAGAACAAATTCAGATTCCATTAGTTGCCGATATACATTTTGACTATAAGCTTGCAATATTAGCAATTGAAAATGGAATTGATAAATTAAGAATCAATCCAGGGAATATAGGTAGCGATGAAAGAGTTGAAGCTGTTGTAAAAAAAGCAAAAGAAAAAAATATCCCTATAAGAATTGGTGTGAATTCAGGTTCACTAGAAAAAAATATTTTAGAAAAGTATGGAAAACCAACAGCAGATGGAATGGTAGAGAGTGCATTATACCATATGAACCTTTTAGAAAAATTCAATTTTACAGATATTGTAATATCTTTAAAATCAAGTAATGTTAAAATGATGATTGAAGCTTATAGAAAATTATCAAAGTTATGTAATTATCCGCTACATTTAGGTGTAACAGAAGCAGGAACAGCTTTTCAAGGAACGGTAAAATCAGCTATTGGAATAGGAGCTTTATTGGTTGATGGAATAGGAGACACTATAAGAGTATCTTTAACAGAAGATCCTGTTGAAGAGATAAAAGTTGCAAAAGAAATTTTAAAAGTATTAGGATTAATAGAGTCAGGAGTTGAAATAGTTTCTTGTCCTACTTGTGGAAGAACAGAGATAGATTTAATAGGTTTGGCTCACGAAGTCGAAAAAGAATTTCAAAAAATGGATAAAAAAATAAAAATAGCAGTAATGGGATGTGTTGTAAATGGCCCTGGAGAAGCAAAAGAAGCTGATTATGGAGTCGCTGGTGGAAAAGGTGTGGGAGTTTTATTTAAAAAAGGTAAAATAGTAAAAAAAGTTGATGAGAAAAATATCTTAGAAGAGTTGAAAAAAATGATAAAAGAGGATTTTAATTAAAACTTTTAGTATAAAAAAAGAGTCTAAACTTAAAAGGCTAATATAATGAGGTATTTAAATGGATTTTGATCAGATATATAATGAGTATTTTGATAGGATATACTATAAAATATTATCAACAGTAAAAAATGCCGAAGATGCCGAAGATGTAGCACAGGAAGTTTTCATTAGTGTTTACAAGAATCTTAAAGGATTTAGAGAGGAAAGTAATATATATACTTGGATTTATAGGATAGCTATAAATAAAACATATGATTTTTTTAGAAAGAAAAAACTTAACCTCGAATTAAATGATGAGATTTTAAGTGTTGAAAGTAATGAAGATTTTAATGTTCCAATCTTATTAGAAGAAAAACTAAAACAACTACCTTTTGGAGAGAGAGAGATAGTGGTTTTAAAAGATATCTATGGCTATAAACTTAGGGAGATTGCAGATATGAAAGAAATGAATATATCAACAGTAAAAACAACATATTATAAAGCAATTAAAGATATGGGAGGTGTAATTTAAGTGGTATCTCCAAAAGATAGAGTGAGAGCTAATATTTACAAAACGTTACTAGAAGAAGAAAAAAAGAAAACAAAAAGAATTTCTGTTTTTTCTCTATCTATTTTTGTTGTAGGAGTTTTTACAGGAACTTCATATGATTTAATTAAAAAGAATATTTATAATTCGGAAACTTTAGTAGCATTGGAGTCAAAAAGTTCACATAAAAAAATATTAGATAAAAGAGAGGCTGGATTCACAATAGATGATTTATTTGAGGCAAATCAGATAAAGATAGATAAAAGAGATTTTAATACTGAAAATCTTTTTGTAACAGATCTACAAATTTAGTGGAGGATTTTATGAAAAAATTAGTAATGGGATTACTAGTATTTATTTTTAGTATCTCAGCTTATGCAACATCGGGAATAGGAATAGTTAAAGATGATGATTTCAAAGCTGTAGGGGTTAGTCAAAGTAATATAGAGAGTGTAAAGTTAATAATTGAACGAGCAAGCATTCAATATAAGTTAAAAACACTAGATAAAAAAGCTTTAGAAATTCAAATTAATAAATATATATTAGAGGGAACAGAAAAAAATCTAGAAAAATTAAATGAACTGGTAGAAAAAGTTGGTCTATTGGATGCTGAAATAATAAAAGATAGATTGAAATATCAAATAGAAGTTCAGAAATATATATCAACAGAACAGTATCTCAAAGCTAGAGAGCTTTCTTTGAAAAGAATGTCACAATAATAGTATAAATAAAATCTTCTTCTTTAATAATATTAAGAAGGAGATTTTTTATTTTATTTTTAAATTAAGTATGGTATAATTTATAAGTTAAAGTATAGATATAAAAAAGGAGTGAAGACAATGTTTACTAAATTAGAACAAGTTATAGTAAGATTTGATGAATTATCAGAAGCTTTAGGTTCTCCAGAAGTTTTAAGTAGTCCTAAAAAAATGATGGAATGTAATAAAGCTTTAAATGAAATAACACCTATTGTTGAAAAGTACAAAGAATATAAAAGATATCAAGAAGATTTAAATTTTATAAAAGATAATATCAGAGGCGAAAAAGATGCTGATATGAAAGAAATGATGCAAGAGGAATTAAAAGAGATAGAAGAAATAATTCCAAATATTGAACAAGAAATGAAAGTATTACTACTTCCAAAAGACCCTAATGATGATAGAAACGTTATCATAGAGATAAGAGGAGGAGCTGGAGGAGACGAAGCAGCTTTATTTGCTGGAAACTTATTCAGAATGTATACTAGATATGCAGAAAGAAAAAAATGGAAAATAGAAATTATTGAAACACAAGAGATTGGTGTTGGTGGAATAAAAGAGGCAGTATTCTCGATAAATGGACAAGGAGCATATTCTAGATTAAAGTTTGAATCTGGAGTTCATAGAGTTCAAAGAGTTCCTGAAACTGAATCATCTGGAAGAATCCATACATCTACAGCAACGGTAGCAGTTTTACCAGAAGTTGATGAAGTTCAAGGTGTTAAAATAAATACATCTGATTTAAAGATTGATACTTTTAGAGCATCAGGTGCGGGAGGTCAGCACGTTAACATGACTGACTCAGCAGTTAGAATAACTCACTTACCTTCAGGAGTTATAGTTCAATGTCAAGATGAGAGATCACAGTTAAAAAACAGAGATAAAGCAATGAAACATTTGGCTTCAAAACTTTATGATATGGAATTAGAGAAGCAAAGATCAGCAGTTGAAAGTGAAAGAAGACTTCAAGTTGGATCAGGAGATAGATCTGAGAAAATAAGAACTTATAACTATCCACAAGGAAGAATAACAGATCACAGAATCAAATTTACAGCTCACCAACTAGAAGCATTCTTAGATGGGGATATAGATAATATGATAGATGCTCTAACAACATTTGCACAGGCAGAGATGCTTTCAAGTTCAGCGGAGTAATTTATGAAGTTGCTAGATATATTAAAATTTTCTGAGGAGTATTTGAAAAAATACTCCTTTTCAAAACCCAGATTAGAGAGTGAAAAAATTATTTCACATGTTTTAAAACTTGAAAGAATAACACTTTATGCATCTTTTGATACAATCCTTACTTTAGAACAGAAACAAAAGATTAAAGATTATCTTAAAATTATGGCTAGAAATAGATGTAGTTTTGATGATTTGCCTAAAGATGAAAAAAATATTTTAGAAGAAAAAGACTATTCAGTTCAAAACAGAGAATTATTGCAAAAAAGTATAGAATATTTACTTAAAAATGATGTTGCTGATAGCAAATTAGATGCAGAATATATTTTTGCACATGTTTTAAAAGTAAAAAGAACAATTCTTTCATTAAATTTAAAAAGAGAAATAACATCTTTACAAAAAGAAGAAATTAAAAATCTTTTACATAAAAGAGCAAAAGATAAAAAACCATTACAATATCTTTTAGGTGAATGGGAGTTTTATGGATTACCTTTTAAAGTAGATGAAAGAGTTCTTATTCCAAGGGCTGATACTGAAATTTTAGTAGAACAGTGTAAATTTATTTTATCAGAAATAGAAAATCCAAAAGTTTTAGATATAGGAACTGGAAGTGGAGCAATATCTGTAACTATAGCAAAAGAAATTCCATCTTCAACAGTATTAGGTGCTGATATAAGTATAGATGCATTAGAAGTTGCTGTTCAAAATAGAAAATTAAATGATGTAGAAAGAAATTTAAAATTTATAAAGTCAGATGTGTTTTCAAATGTAAAAGATATTGATTATGACATGATAATATCAAATCCTCCGTATATTCCAAAAGAAGAATATGAAAGTTTAATGCCCGAAGTGAAATTACACGAACCTTTAGGAGCATTGACAGACAATGGAGATGGATATTATTTTTATAAAAAGATTTCAGAAGAATCACCAAAATATTTGAAAGATGGTGGATATTTAGCTTTTGAAGTTGGTTACAATCAAGCTCAAGAAGTTAGCGAATTTATGAAAAAAGCTGGATTTGATATAATAGGAATAATTAAAGATTACAGTGGAATAGATAGAGTTGTAATTGGAAGAAAGAGTGGTGAAGAGGTTGTCGACAAAATTAGTTGATTATGATTATCATTTACCAGATGAGTTGATAGGACAAAAACCAAGAGAGCCTAGAGATCACTCAAAATTGATGATAGTTAATAAAGAAGAGCAAAAAATAGAGCATAAAAATTTCTTTGATATAATTGATTACTTAAAATCAGGAGATGTTTTAGTAAGAAATTCTACTAAAGTAATACCAGCTAGACTTTTTGGTAAAAAAGAAACTGGTGGAATTTTAGAGATACTTTTAATTAAAAGAGTTAGTTTAGATACTTGGGAATGTTTACTAAAACCAGCAAAAAAATTAAAAGTGGGACAAAAGCTAGAAATTGGAGAAAATAAAGAGCTAATAGCAGAGCTTTTAGAAATAAAAGATGATGGAAATAGAGTTCTAAAATTTTCTTATGAAGGATCTTTTGAAGAGGTATTGGATAAATTGGGAAAAATGCCACTACCACCATATATTGTAGAGGCTTTAGAAACAAAAGAAAGATATCAAACTGTTTATGCAATAAAGGGTGAATCAGTAGCAGCTCCAACAGCAGGATTACATTTTACACCTGAACTTTTAGAAAGAATAAAAGAAAAAGGTGTGGAGATATTAGATGTTTTCTTAGAGGTTGGACTTGGTACATTTAGACCCGTTCAAACAGAGGATGTTTTAGATCATAAAATGCATGAAGAGATATTTGAAATACCTGAAAATACAGTTGAAAAAATAAAAAAAGCTAAACAAGAAAATAGAAGAGTTATAGCTGTTGGAACAACAACAGTTAGAGCATTAGAATCATCAGTTGATGAATCAGGAAACTTGATTTCAAAAACAGGCTCTACAGATATATTTATATATCCAGGGTGTAAATTTAATGTTATAGATGCATTGATAACAAATTTCCATTTACCAAAATCAACATTATTAATGCTAGTTTCAGCTTTTTCAACAAGAGAGTTTATGTTAGATGTGTATAATGAAGCAGTAAAAAACGAATATCATTTCTTTAGTTTTGGAGATGCAATGTTTATTTGCTAGAAAAGTGAGGTGTTAATGTGAGAATAATCGCAGGAGAAGCAAAAGGAAAAAGAATAGAGTGTAGAAAAGGTGCTGATACAAGACCAACACAAGATAGTATTAAAGAATCTCTTTTCTCAATAATTGCTCCAGATGTAATTGATTGTAGATTTTTAGATCTTTTCAGTGGAACAGGAAATATAGCTTTAGAGGCTTTAAGTAGAGGAGCTAGAAGAGCTATAATGATTGAAAAAGATCAAGAAGCTTTAAAGTACATAATAAAAAATATAAATAATTTAGGTTATGATACAAAATCGAGAGCATATAAAAATGAAACATTAAGAGCAGTAGAAATTTTAGGTAGAAAAGGTGAAAAATTTGATATCATATTCATGGATCCTCCTTATAAAGATGAGGTTTGTGAAAGAGTTATGAGATCAATATCAAAAGCCAATCTTTTAGCTGAAAATGGATTGATAATTTGTGAGCACCATATGTTTGAAGATATGGCTGATGAAGTTGGAGAGTTCAGAAAAACAGATGAAAGAAAATATGGTAAAAAAGTTTTAACATTCTATACAAGATAATATAGGAGTTGCTTATATGAAAAAAGATAGTTTTGAGTATAATGTTAATGAAATTGATATAGTGATTGAGAGATTAGATAGTGGAGAGTTATCTTTAGATGATTCTATAAAAGAGTACGAAAAAGCTATGAAACTATTAAAAAAATCTTCTGATTTATTAAATAAAGCAGAAGGGAAAATAATAAAAGTAACATCTGAAAATGAAAAAATCCATTTAGAGGTGGAAAAAGATGCTTAAAACATATTTAGAGTCTAGAAGAAAATTGATAGATTCAAATATTGAGTTATACTTGAATAAGTTAAATTATCCAAGTGTTATAGCAGAAGGAATGAAATATTCTGTTTTAAATGGTGGGAAAAGATTAAGACCTATACTTTTATTAATGGTTTTAGAACTTTATGGAAAAAATTTAGAGTTAGGGCTTCCAATAGGTATAGCCATAGAACTAATACATTCATATTCTCTAGTTCATGATGATTTGCCAGCTTTGGATAATGATGAATATAGAAGAGGAAAATTAACAACACATAAAAAGTATGGAGAAGCTGAAGCTATATTAATAGGAGATGCTTTATTAACTCATTCATTTTCAATAGTTGCAGATGAAACAAAAGGGATATCTGCAGAAAAATTAATTAAAATAATAGCTATGATTTCCAATTATTCTGGGATTAATGGAATGATTGGAGGTCAAATGGTTGATATTGAAAGTGAAAAGAAAAAAGTTTCGCTTCAAACTTTAGAATATATCCATAAAAATAAAACTGGAAAATTACTTAAACTACCAGTAGAAATAGGTGCTATAATTTCTGATTCAACTGAAGCTGAATATAAAGCATTGGAAAAATATTCAGAATCAATAGGTTTAGCTTTTCAAATCAAAGATGATATTTTAGATATTGAAGGCGATTTTGAAAAAATTGGAAAGCCTGTTGGAAGTGATTTAGAATTAGAAAAAACTACTTATCCAAGCATTTTTGGATTAGAGAAAAGTAAAGAAATTCTAAAAATAGTAATTCAAGAAGCGAAAGATAGTTTAAAGATATTTGAAAAAGATAAAATTAAGAATTTTATACTATTAGCAGATTATATAGCGAATAGAGATAACTAAAAGGGAACTATCTAGAGTTCCCTTTTTTGGTTTAATTTTTACTTGATTTTTCTAATTGGTTTTTCCGAGTATTATCTCCATTTAAAATATAGATTAAATCACTAGCCAAATGAATTATATGGTCAGATAATCTTTCAAATTTTTTATCTAACAATATCAATTGAGAACCACCAGCTACATTTTCAGGATTTTCTTTCATTTTAGAAAGGAAATATTCTGTATTAGAATTGATTAATTCATCAATCTCTTCATCTAAATATAGGATATTATAAAGCAAACTAACATCTTCATTTAAAAAAGCTTTAACATACATTTCAAAAAGATTTTTAATCTTATTAGCAATATATAAAATTTTATCATTCATAGCATAAGCTAAATTAGGAGATTTTTTTTCAATATCTTTAATAAGCGTAAGATTAGCTTTTAAAAGATCTCCCATTCTCTCAAGAACTCTTACACTATTAATAATCATAACTAGCTTTCTTAAATTTTTAGCAGCAGGCTGAAATCTAGCCATCGTAACAATACAATCCTCTTTTAATTTAACTTCAAAAGAGTTAATAAAATCTTCTATTATTTTAGCTTCGCCATATAGAGTAGGGTTAAAGCTATTATTTTGAAGCATCTCTAAATTAATATCAAAATTTCTACCAACATGTTTTAATGTTTCTAAATAATGTTCATCTAAAGCTTTTAAAGATTCGTTTAAAGTTCTCATATATTCTCCTTCTATCCAAATTTTCCTGTTATATAGTCTTCTGTTTTTTTTACTTTAGGTGTAGTAAAAATTATTGAAGTTTTATCAAACTCTTCAAGGACACCTTGATAAAAAAATCCAGTATAATCTGATATTCTTGAAGCTTGTTGCATATTGTGTGTAACAATAACAATACTGTAATCTTTAGCTAGCTCAACAATAAGTTCTTCTATTTTTGAAGTTGAAATTGGATCTAGAGCTGAAGTAGGTTCATCCATTAATAAAATTTCAGGATTAACAGAGATAGCACGAGCTATACAAAGTCTTTGCTGCTGACCACCAGATAATCCAAGAGCAGATTGGTGAAGCTTATCCTTTACCTCGTCCCAAAGAGCAACAGCCTTTAAAGATGATTCAACAATTTCATCTAACTTTTTCTTATCATTTTCTCCATGCAATTTAGGTGCATAAACTAAATTTTCATAAATAGATTTTGGAAATGGATTTGGTTTTTGAAAAACCATACCAACTTTTTTTCTAAGTTGAACGATATCAAATTGTTTATCAAAAACATTCTGATCATCTAATAAGATTTCTCCTTCATATTTTACACCAGATATAAGGTCGTTCATTCTATTGATAGATCTTAAAAATGTAGATTTACCACACCCAGATGGTCCAATTAAAGCTGTAACCTTATTTTTTAATATATCCATATTTATATTTTTTAATGCTTTAAAGTCACCATAATAAAAATTAAAATCTTTTACAGATATTCTAACATCTTGTTTCATTTTATATTTCCTCCAAATTATATGAGATTATTTTTCAAACTTATTTCTAATATAAGCACCAATTAAATTAAAGCCAACTGTTATAAATACAAGTACAAATAATGTTCCATGCATATTACTCTGTGGCATATTTGGAACTTGAGTTGAGATAACATAAAGGTGATAAGGCAATGCCATAACTTGATCGAATATAGATCTAGGTAAAAAAGGCAGATAAAATGCAGCGGCAGTAAATAAAATTGGTGCAGTTTCACCAGCAGCTCTAGATATACTTAAAATTACACCAGTGGTTATTCCAGGAAGAGCAGCAGGAATAACAATTTTTGAAATAGTTTCCCATTTAGTTGCACCAAGAGCAAGAGAAGCTTCTCTTAAACTATTTGGAACTGCTAAAAGTGCTTCTCTAGTAGCTGTTATAATAACTGGTAAACACATAATTCCAAGAGTTAATGATCCAGATAAAATAGAAACTCCAAGTTTAAAATATATAACGAATAATGCCATTCCAAAAAGTCCGTAAATTATACTTGGAATTCCAGCAAGATTTATAATGGTTAAATTTATTAATCTTGTTAAAAAACTATCTTTAGCATACTCAACAAGATATACCCCAGTAAATACACCAAATGGAACTGAAACTGCAATGGTTCCAAGTGTAAGATATATAGTTCCTACTATTGCTGGAAAAATACCACCAGCTCTCATTCCTCTTTTGGGAACCTCTGTTAAAAATTCCCATGTCATTGCAGGAAGACCTTTATACAAAATATAACTAAGTATTAATATAATTGGAACAACAGCAATTAAAGCAATAAATTTTATTAAAAATTCAATGAAATTACCAGTTTTACCCTTTAAAATATTCATTTAAAACTCCTCCTATTTTCCCATTAACTTTCTTGATTTACGAATATATTTGTCAGCAATACTATTTGTTAAAAAACTTATTGCAAATAAAACTAAACCGATTGCAAATAAAGCATGATAATGTTGACTACCTTGAACAACTTCACCCATTTCAGCAGCGATTGTTGCTGTTAAAGTTCTAACAGGTGAAAATGGACTCATTGCCATTATCGGAGCATTACCAGTAATCATTAGAACAGCCATAGTTTCACCAATAATTCTTCCAAAACCTAACATAATACCAGCAAATATTCCTGGAAAAGCAGCGGGTAATAAAATTTTAAAAACTGTTTCTAATTTATTTGCCCCAAGAGCAAGAGATGCTTCTCTGTAAGATTTATCTAATGCATTTAAGGCATCATCAGATAAACTAACAATAGTAGGAATAGCCATAAAAGATAGCATAATTCCACCAGTTAAAGCGTTGAGACCACTAGTTAAATCAAAAGAGTTTTTTATAAAACCAGAAAGAACATAAAGTCCTAAGTATCCTAAAACAACAGATGGTAATGCTGACATTGTTTCAATTATAATCTTTAATATTTTTTTTGTTTTTTTATTGGCAAATTCAGATAAATATATTGTAACAATAATACCTATCGGAACTGAAATTGCTAATGCTACAAATGTAACCCAAAACGATCCGATTAAAAGTGGTAAAAAACCATATTTGTCAGATAAAGATATCCATTCTGTTCCTGTTAAAAATTTTGTAACTGGATACTCTCTAAAAAATGAAATACTGTTAAATAAGATAAAGATAAAAATAAGTATAACAATTAAGATATTAAAAATTCCTATAACAGAATGAAAACTGTTCATAAATGAATCTTTAATTTTTCTTATGCTATGCATGATTAAAACCTCCCAAAAGTCTATGTTAAAAAATTAAAATAAAATCAAACTACTTTTAATTAAAAATTAAAACTAACATCAATATCATATAGGTTACTTGTTAAAATAAGATTAATTATATGTAAAAGCAGTGTAAAAAATAAATTACCATTCGTTTACATTATTTTTAAATTGAATTAACACAAGTGCTATATACTACTATTGAAAATAAAAAACAGTAAAAAAATTAAAATAAAATAATTCTTTAGGAGGGATTTAAGCAATGAACATGAAAAAATTATTTTTAACAGGTTTAATCGGTATGATGGGAGTATATTCAACAACAACAATGGCATCAAAAATTATTCAAGTAAAAGGTTCAGATACAATAGTGAATGTTTCACAGTATATCTCTGAAGAATATATGGGTAAAAATAAGGAAGCTAGAATTGCTGTTACTGGTGGAGGATCAGGAGTTGGAATATCATCTCTAATAAATGGAACTGCAGACATTGGAATGGCATCTAGAGGAATTAAAGAAAAAGAAATTAAATCAGCTATAGAGAAAGGAATTAAATTAAAAGAGGTTGTAATAGGGTACGATGGAATAACAGTAATAGTAAATGAGAATAACAGATTAGAAAATGTTAATCATAGTGATTTAGCAAAAGTATTTAGAGGTGAAATTACAAACTGGAAAGAGTTGGGTGGAGATGATGCAAAGATAGTTGTTTTATCAAGAGACTCATCATCAGGAACTCACGAATTCTTTAAAGAACATATTGTAAGAGAGGAAAATACAAAAAAAGATGCTGAATATGGAAAAGCAACATTATACATGCCATCAAACGAAGCTATAAAACAAGAAGCTAAAAGTAATAAATATGCAATAGGTTATATTGGAATGGGTTATATGGATAAAACTGTAAAAAGTTTAAAAGTTGATTCAATAGAACCGAGTGTAAAAAATGTAGCAGATAAAAAATATCCAATAGCGAGAGAGATTTACTGGTATGTAGCAGAAACAGAAGATAAAACTGTAAATGGTTTAGTTGATTTTGCATTATCATCTGATGGACAAAAAGTAGTTGCAGACGAAGGATTTGTTCCAGCTAAATAATGTTGAAAGGTGTCCTCATCAAAGTGGGACATCTTTTTTATTTTGTGATATAATAAAATTAAAAATCAAAAGGGGAAGATAACTATGAAGATATTAGTAGTTGAAGACGATTTAGAGATACAAGCACTAATTAATTATTATTTTACAAAAGAGGGGTATAAAGTAACAGTGGCATCAGATGGATTAGAAGGTTTAAAATATTTAAAAAAAGAGAAACACGAATTGATAATTTTAGATTTGATGCTTCCTAATTTAGATGGAATAAATTTTACTAAAATTGTAAAAGAGATGGAAGATGAATACGGAACTCCTTATATAATAATGTTAACAGCTAAAACAGAGGTAGAAGATGTACTAAAAGGTCTTCAAGTTGGAGCAGATGATTATATGAAAAAACCATTTGACCCAAGAGAGCTATTGTTAAGAGGTAAAAAATTATTAAATCAACAAGAAAAAAATAAAAAAATTAGAAATAGATTTTTAGAATTAGAGATAGACGAAGATAAACATTTAGTTACAAATTCTGGAATTGAAGTTGAACTTTCTAAAAAAGAATACGATTTACTTCTTTTGTTAGTAAAAAACAAAGGAATTGTAGTAAGTAGAGAAAAGATATTAGATAAAGTTTGGGGGAGTAATTATTATTCTGGTGATAGAACTGTAGATGTCTATATTTCGAAGCTAAGAGAAAAAATATCATTTTTAACAGAGTGCATAAAAACAGTTAAAGGAGTTGGTTACAGATTAGAAGAAAAGAGATAATTGCACTATTTTTTATAATTATGATAGAGTTTGTTTTCGTAATTACAAATATATCATTTTTATCAAACCTATATAAAGATGGGGCAAAGAATAGTTTAAAAGAAAATGTTTTTATTATATCTAATTTAATAAAAGAATACAGTAAAAAAGATTATCAACAAATTTTTAAAAACTCAGATATGAGATTTAATATAATAGAGTTAAATGGAAAAGTTATCTATGATTCTAGAAAGTATAATAAAGAGGAAGAGTTAGAAAATCATAGTAACAGAAAAGAAGTTATAGAAGTAAAGGAGTTCGGGGTAGGATTTGATATAAGAAAAAGTAGTATCTCAGATGAAAAAATGGCCTACTATGCTATTCAAAGGGTTAATAGAGAGGGAGAAAAAGTAATAGTTAGAGTTTCTAAAGATTATAGTCAAACACTTAAAATGTTAAGAATCATTTTAATTACAGAACTGTTATTTTTTACTTTT
This sequence comes from Cetobacterium sp., assembly GCA_051654725.1. Classification (GTDB taxonomy): domain Bacteria; phylum Fusobacteriota; class Fusobacteriia; order Fusobacteriales; family Fusobacteriaceae; genus Cetobacterium_A. The sequence continues at coordinate 6,858 of JBOFYP010000023.1, read as the reverse complement.
TTAAATTTTACAATTCATGCATTTTATAAAAAATATTTAAAAAGAGATTTATATCAAAAGATAAAAATTATAGAAAATTTTTTAAAAGATAAAGGAAATGGTGAAAATTTATATTTTGAAAAAGACCCTTGGATTCTAAACCTTTGGGACGTTGTTCAAAAGTGGCAAAAGCAAAATTTGGAAAATATAATTAATCTGAATAGAGAAAAAAGAATTCTTCACCAAATTATAACATCCATTGATTCTTCAATATGCTTATTCGATGAAAATTTTGATCTTATAATAAAAAATAGTAAGCTAAATTATTTATATGAAAAAAATAAATGTAATTATTTGAATTTAATAAAAGATTTAGAAATAATAGAGATTATGAAAAAAGCTATAAATGAAAAGCAGAATCAAAAATCTGAAATCTATATTTTAAGATTAAAAAGATATTATAGTATAAATGTAAAATATTTATATGAAGAGCAAAGATATTTACTGTCAATAAAAGATATTACTCAAACAAAAGGGATGATAGAAGTTCAAAAAACTTTTATAAGCAATGTGAGCCATGAGTTAAAAACACCATTAACAAATATAAAAGGTTATGTAATAGCATTAGAAGATGCACCAGAGCCTTTAAAAATTCAATTTATAAAGACAATAAAAAATAATATTGATAAATTAGAAAATATAATAATAGATTTTTTAAATATAAGCAAGATAGAAAGTTCTAATATAGTTAATATAGAAAAAATTCCAGTTGAAAAGTTAAAATCAGAATTACACTCTGCTTTAAATGAAAGAATTAAGAGTAGTGGTGTTAACATAATTTATAATTTAAATCTTTTAAATAAAAATTCTGAAGTAAAACTAGATTTTGAAAAAGTTTTAACAATTTTAAAAAATTTAGTTGAAAATGCAATTATATATGGTGGTCAAATAAATCCAGAAGTTGAAATATCAATAATTGAGACAAAAAGTAGATATAAAATTGGTGTAAAAGATAATGGTATAGGAATAGGAGCAGAAGAGGTAGAAAAAATATTTGAAAGGTTCTATAGAGTCGATAAAGCTAGAACCAGCAATAAAGCAGGAACTGGATTAGGATTATCTATTGTAAAAGAGTTAGTTGAAAAATGTGGTGGGAAAATAGATGTTATTTCTAAAGAGGGGAAGGGAACTATTTTTATATTTACTATCTTGAAATAAAAATTTACAAATTAAAACAGTTATGCTATAGTAAATTAGAACAAAACAACCAAAAAGGGGGATAAAAATGGCTAAGTTAAGAAGTGTAGTAGTTGCACACGCAGCTCAAATGAGTCAACAAATAGGAGGAGCAGTAGATATTTTAGGCTCTTTTGATAATATAATTCAACCGTTATTTCCTCATCCAATGATGAGATTATCAATTGTGTTAACTTTTGAAGGGATTACAAAACCAACAGTATTTGAAGTAAGATTAAATGGACCAGATGATGATTTAATATCAAGAGGAGAGTTAACTCCAATGGTAGATCCATTAGGTGTGGGGAAAAAAATAGTTGATATAGATAAATTCTTAATAAAAACAAGAGGAAGATATACTATTGATGTATTTGAAAAAGAGGGAGAAGAGTTAAAGTTCCTAAAAACAGAAACTTTATTTATAGCTGAGTATCCACCACAAAGAAACTTTACACCAGAACAGATAGAAGAGATATCAAATAATGATGAATTAATAAGAAGTGTAAAAACTGAATTTAAACCATTTGGTTTTGAAACTACAATAAAATTACAACATAATCTTTTACCAGAAGCTCCTATAGAAGATGGATTCCTATCTATTCCAAAAGAAGATAGATTAACAATTGAAGGTCAAGAGATTGAGTTAACAGGAGTTAGAAGACAAATCGAATGGATGTTTGGAAATCCTATTCCTAAAGAAGAGGAAGAGAAGACTGAAACAAACGAGACTGAAGAAAAATAGTTAATTAGAGCTGCTTTTAAAGCAGCTTTTTTTTATTTTTTCAAAAAAAAGTTTGACATTGCATAAAAAACATGATACTATTTATTTGTACGGAAGGTTATCCTAATTGGTAAGGAATCGGTCTTGAAAACCGACGTCGTAAGACTTCAGAGTTCGAGTCTCTGATCTTCCGCCATACAACGGTGAAGTGGCAGAGTGGCCTAATGCACTCCCCTGCTAAGGGAGAGTACGGTTAACCCCGTACCGTGAGTTCAAATCTCACCTTCACCGCCATTTATAAAAAACTTGAAGGTAGAATAACTACCTTTTTTTTATAACTAAAATGTGCATCCGTGGCTCAATTGGATAGAGCACCTGACTACGGATCAGGGGGTTAGGGGTTCAATTCCTCTCGGGTGCGCCATAATATATTGTAAACAAAAAGACAGTTTCAAAAACTGTCTTTTTTTAGTTAAATATTATTTACTTTTTATATGCATTTCCAGCTAAACCAACAGCTTTTTTAGCAGCAGTTATTTTTTCTTGTGCAATTGCTCTCGCTTTTGCAGAACCTTTAGCTAAAACAGCTTCAACATATTCCATGTTGTTAGCTAACTCTTCTCTTCTTTCTCTAGCTTCTTTAAAATATTCTAAAATAGCGTTTAAAAGTTCTGTTTTAGCATGTCCATAACCATAATTTCCAGCAATGAATTTATCCTTCATAATTTGAACTTCTTCTTTAGTTGCGAAAAGTTCGTATATTTTAACTATATTATTATCAGGATTTTTTGGTTCTTCTAAAGGTGTAGAATCACTAACAATACTCATAACTTGCTTTTTAAGTTCTTTTTTAGATGCAAACATATTTATTGTGTTTCCATAAGATTTACTCATTTTTTGGCCATCAGTTCCTGGAACAACAGCTAAACTTTCTAAAATTTGAGGTTCTGGAAGTTTGAATAATTCAACTTCATATTGCTGATTAAACTTTAAGGCGATATCTCTAGTCATTTCTAAATGCTGTTTTTGGTCTTTTCCTACAGGAACTATATCTGCATCATACATTAATATATCAGAAGCCATTAATACAGGGTATGTTAAAAGTCCAGTATTAGCTGAAAATCCCTTAGTAACTTTATCTTTATATGAATGTCCTCTTTCTAAAAGTCCAACAGGTGTAATACTTGAAAGTAGCCACATAAGCTCAACGTGTTCTGGAACATCTGATTGTAAAAATATTGTAGATTTTTCAGGGTCAAGTCCTAAAGCTAAATAATCTAAAACGATATTGTATGAATTTTCTCTTAAAGATTGTGGATTAGTAAGTGATGTTAAAGAGTGGTAATCCGCAATAAAATAAAATCCTTCATAATTTTTTTGATTTTCTATAAATTGTTTCATAGCTCCAAAGTAGTTTCCTAAATGTAAAATTCCACTAGGTTGGATACCAGATATACTTCTTTTCATAAGTTCTCCTTTTATTTTTAATTCTATTTTCTATATAATTTTACATTATTTTGATAAATTTATCAATAATACTAGAAAAAATCTTGTTAAAGTTACAAAAATTAAATATAATTAAGAAAAAACATAGTGAGGTGATTTTCATGGAAAGTAATATACAAAAATTTAGAAGTATGATTAAAGAGAAAAAAATGATTGAATCGATGTTAGCAATACTTCAGTGGGATTTGGAAACAAGAACACCTAAAGGTGGTTACAAATTGCTCTCTGAACTAATAGGAGATTTAAGTTTAAAAAGTTATAATTTAACTACTTCTGATGAATTCCTAAGTATAGTTTCAACTTTAAAAGAATCTCAATGTGATTTGGGAGATGTAATAAAAAAAGAGTTAGAGATTTTAGAAGAAGAGATAGAGAAAACAATAGTTATTCCAGCAGAAGAATATAGAGCATATTCAGAACTTACGGCTAGAGCACAAGGTGTTTGGGAAAAAGCTAGAGAAAAGGATGATTTTGAACAGTTTTCTCCTGTTTTAGAAGAAATATTTAATTATAATATAAAATTTATAAAATATAGAAACAAAGATATAGATATCTATTCTCAAATATTAAATGATTATGAGAAGGGAATGAATATTGAAAAGTTAGATTATTTTTTTGAAAATTTAAAAAAAGAGATAATTCCTTTATTGAAAGAGGTTGATAGTAAAAGAAGAGATTTTGGAAAAAAAATAGCTTTTAATGTTCAAAAAGATGAACAACAAAAATTTTCAGAAGAGATTTTAAAATATATTGGATTTAATTTAGAAAGAGGAGTTTTAGCTGAAAGTGCACACCCATTTACTTTAACAGTGAATAAAAATGATGTAAGATTAACAACAAGATATTTTGAAACGTTACCATTTTCAAGTGTTTTTAGTACTATACACGAAGGTGGACATGGAATTTATGAGCAAGGAATAGCTGATGATTTAGAGTGGTCTATACTTGGAGATGGTTCTTCTATGGGAATTCATGAATCACAATCAAGATTTTATGAAAATGTAATCGGCAGAAGTAGAGAGTTCTGGTATGGGTTTTTAGATAAAAGTAAAAATAAATATAAAGAGTTAAATAATTTATCTTTGGACGAGATTTATAAAGGTGTGAATGAAGTTTTACCATCTTTAATAAGAGTGGAAGCAGATGAGTTAACTTATTCATTACATATAATGGTGAGATATGAGGTAGAAAAAGGATTACTAAATGGTGAATATAAAGTAAAAGATTTACCAAAAATTTGGAACGAAAAAATGAAAGAATACTTGGGAGTTGTTCCAACAAATAATCGAGATGGAGTTTTACAAGATGTTCATTGGTCTTGTGGATTAATAGGCTATTTCCCATCGTATGCTTTAGGAAATGTATATTCAATTCAAATTTTAAATGCTATGAAAAAAGAAATGAATGTTCAGGGAGCTTTGGAAAGAGGAGAATTAAATAAAATAAGAAAATGGTTAGAAGAGAAAATACATAAAAATGGAAAATTAAAATCTCCAAAAGAAATAATGTTATCAGTTACTGGAGAGGAATTAAATCCAGTTTACTATATAGAGTATCTGAAAGAAAAATATAGAAAAATATACGATTAGGAGGGAGAAAAAAGATGAAATATTTTGTAGGGGTAGATATAGGTGGAACAAACAGTAAGATAGGTTTATTAAATGATGAGGGGAATATTTTGAAAAGTACGAGTATAAAAACAGATTCATCAGAAGGTGTAGATTATACTTTGAATAGAATATGGGAAACGAGTTTAGAACTTGCTCAAGAGTTAGATATAAGTAGAGATTTGATAAAAGGTATTGGTATGGGGATACCAGGTCCTGTGATTGATCAAAAAATAGTAGCATTTTTTGCTAATTTTCCATGGGATAAAAATATAAATATAAGTGAAAAAATGGAAGCTATCTCGGGAGTAAAAACAAGATTAGATAACGATGTAAATGTAATAGCTTTAGGAGAAACTTTGTATGGAGCTGGAAAAGGGTATTCGAAAAGTGTGACAATAGCTTTGGGAACAGGTGTAGGTGGAGGAATAGTAGTAGATGGGAAACTAATTTCAGGAGCAAATGGGGCTGGTGGTGAGATAGGTCACATGAAATTAGAAAAAGATGGAAAACTATGTGGATGTGGTCAGAAAGGGTGTTTTGAAACATATGCTTCAGCAACAGGTGTAGTAAGAGAAGCTCTATCTAGATTACAAACAAATAAAAAAAATGGATTGTATGAAGCTATATCAGGAGATTTAAATAAGCTTGAAGCAAAACATGTTTTTGATGAAGCAAAAAAAGGAGATAAATTTTCAATGGATATAGTTGATTATGTTTCTGAATATTTAGCAATGGGAATTGGAAATATTTTAAATATAATAAATCCAGAAATTATAATTTTATCTGGTGGAGTAGCTTTAGCTGGAGATATTCTTTTGGATAAAGTGAAGGAAAAGTTACATGATTATGCATTAGCTATAACAATTGAAAGTTTAGAAATAAAATTAGGTGAGTTAGGAAATGACGCAGGAATAAAGGGTGCTTCAGCATTAACAATATAAAAAATAAATAAAGTTAAGTATTTGTTGACAAAGTGTTATTAAAAGGTTAAAATACTCCTTGCGAAAAAAAAATAATTAAGGAGTTAAAAAGAGAAATGAATCAAAACAATCATGTTAAAATTGAAGTGGCAGATCCGTCAGCTTTAGGTCTGTTTGGTCTTGCAATGGTTACGTTAGTAGCATCTGCAAATAAGTTTGGAATTGTAAGTGGAGTATCAATGGTAATCCCTTGGGCAATCTTCTTAGGAGCATTTGCTCAATTAGTTGCTTGTTTAAATGACATCAAACATTGTAACGTTTTCGGAACTACAGCATTTGGAGGATACGCATTCTTCTGGTTTGGAATGGCAATGAGCTGGATGGTTCAACTTGGAGTATTCGGAGAAGCTATGAAAGCAGCAGCAGATCCAAAAGCATTTGGATTTGTATTTATAGGATATTTAATATTCACTCTGTTTATGACAGTTGGTGCTGTAGAAACTAATAAAACTTTATTAATTATATTTATATTAATAGATTTCTTATTTATAGGATTAACTGGATCAGCATTTGGAATAGCTCCACACGCTGCACATACATTAGCAGCAGTAGCAGAGTTTTCAATCTCTATGATGTCGTTCTACGGAGCAGCAGCAAACGTATTGAATAAAACTTTTGGAAGAGAGTTTTTACCTCTAGGAAAGCCTTTAGGAATCTTCAAAAAGTAATTGACAAAGTAACAAAAAGTAGATATAATAGATAGGTATAATAAATCCTTTCCCACAAAGGAATGCCGTTCGTTATATTAAAAATAATATAACTATTTTCGAGGAGGAAGAAAAACGTGAAAAAGTACACTGCAATGCAAAGAAAAGAAGACGTTGTT
>JBOFYP010000022.1:0-2178 GCA_051654725.1 Cetobacterium sp. | reverse complement strand
CAATACCGTCAAGATTCAATTCTAAGCAATCTTTAGCCATAAATACGGCTTCTTCAAATGTATCAGCACAAGTAAAAGCCCCTTCAAAATTAGGAAAATATACACTGAATCCATCTTCATCTTTTGAAAAAACTGCTGGAAAAATAAAAATATCTTTCATTCAATCACCTCCACAAACGTATATTAACAATTGTTACAATTTAAGTCAAAGATTTAATTTTTCTTTTAGTATAAACTTAATCTTTAAATTAATCTTTAATTACTTTAAAAGATTTAGACGCTGTTTAGCCCTTGATTTTACTGGGCTAAAACCCAACAAGTTACCCCCTAATGTCAGTTTACTTACCCCTTAATGTCAATCAAGTTAACCCCAGATGTCAATAATCTTACCCCCTAATGTCAATTTAGTTACCCCTTGTAATTTACACGAGGGTTAAGATGTGGTATAATAATTTTATTATTATAATTAGTAGAGGTGAGTTATGGATATTGTTAAATATCACAATCATATAAATAAAGTTAATTTTAGTGGATATACTGAAAAAGAGCTCAATTTATTTTTTACACTTATATTTTTAGCAAAAGAAAAAGAAATAAAAAAAATAGTTATTCCATTCACAAAATTAAAAGAGTTATCAAATGGAGATACTCATAGTCAGCGTTTTATTGAAACACTAAAAAATGTAAATAAAAAATTGATAAAATTAAATCATGAAATTGAAGTTGATAATAAAATTCATATATTTTCTCTTTTCAATGTATTTACAATAGATAAAGAAAAAAAAGAGTTGTTGGTTCAGATTAATGAAATGTTTTCTTATATGTTAAATGATTTAATAGGAAATTTTACAAAATTTGATTTACTTGAATTTGTAAATTTAAAAAGTTCATATTCTAAAAATATGTTTAAATTATTAAAACAGTGGGATAGTTTGAAGAAAAAAGAATTTGATTTAGATGAATTAAAAAATATATTAGGAGTTCCTAAATTGTATACTACATCTAAATTCAATGAAAAAGTTTTAGGTCCAATTATGACAGAATTACCTGCTTTTTTTCACAATTTAAATTTAGAAAAAATAAAAACTGGTAAAAAAGTTACAAGTTTAAAGTTTACTTGGGAAAATAAAAAACAAATTATAAATAGTAAAAATGATATAACTATTGAAATAACAGAAGAGTTGAATCATAGCTTTGAAAAAGCAAAGTGCAATAGATTTTTAGTTGGAATATTAACAAATAATAATATTTATAAATTAACTCAAATGTATGATGAAAATCAATTGAAAAAAGGATTACAATTTATTTACAAAAATGTAAAAAAAGAGATTCCTAATTTTACATATTTAATAAAAATTTTAGAGACAGGAATTCAAAATCAAAATGTAAATATAAAAGTTCACTTAGATGATGAAAAAGAGATAGAAAACAATAATATCCAAGAAATAAATTTACAAAATCGTTTGATTCAAATATTTGAAGGATTACCTCTATTGATTAAAAATCAAATTCTAGAAACTGCTAAAAAAATGTATATGGAAGATGTAAAAATAGATAAAATGAACTCTAGCCATGACAAGTTTTTTAAGGTTGCTCAAAAACAATATATTTTTAAAATTTTAAATTTAGAAAATAAAACAGAAAAAAAATGTTAAGTTACCCCCTAATGTCAATTTGCTTACCCCTAAAAAAATATAAGGGATTTATAAAAAAAGTACAAATACAGCTCGTGTATTTGTACTTTTGAAATTGTAAAATTCTATTCTGCAACTACTACAAACCTTTTAAATTTACCTTTTGTAACAAAGCATCTATCAACTATTTTAAACCCAGCCTTAGCCACCATAGCATCATGATCTTCAAAAGATATCAATACAATTCTATCTGAAATTCTTCGAGCAGTATTTATTATATCTTGTTGCTCATCCTCTGAAATATGACTAAAAAGTCCGTAAGGAATATCAACAATAGAGCTATCATATTTTTTTGTAATATTATGCATATCATCATTTACAACAATAGGCTCGAATCCATAAAACTCTAAGTTTATATTAGCATTTTTTGAGATATGTCTATTGATTTCATACCCTTCGATTTTATAACCAGCATCTAACCCCTCAACCAATGTAGTTCCAACACCACAGCAAGGGTCAATAATTGTAAGCTCTTTACACCCTT
>JBOFYP010000021.1:0-1517 GCA_051654725.1 Cetobacterium sp. | reverse complement strand
CTGTAGATATGTGCCTTGCCATTCGCTCGTTCCCGCCGTATATCAGCTCTCGCAGGAGGCGGGATTTTTTTAATAAAAAATTACCTTTTGTTTTCAGTAAATATATACTTTCAATAAATTTTTATTTATTCTTTATTTTTACCAAAAGTATTTATTAATCCTTCCTCTAAACTTTTTCTCCAAATACTCCAATTATGCCCGCCATCATAGATTCTTAATTCAGGATTGTTTGATTTAGATTTAAATACTTGATATATATCTAGAGCTTCTTGTTGCATTACTAAATTATCATACCCATCTGTTAAATTATCATCATCTCCAACAGATATAAACACATTTGTTTTAAAATTACTATTATAAAATTTAACTAAATTATTTTTATAATATGATTTTTCAATATCTGCATCAGTAACAGGAGATATTTCCATAAATCTAGAATTTAATTTTTTATATGCTGCTGGACTCATAATAATTAAATTTCCATATTTTTCTGGATTCTCTAAAAATAATAGTAAACTTCCATGACCTCCCATTGAAAGCCCAGCGATTCCTTTTTTTTCTCTATTTTGAGATATTTTATACTTTTTTTCTATTTCTGAGAAAAAATCTTTTTCAAATGCTGTTTTAACCAATTCTTTACTGTCAATATACCAAGAGTTTCCAGCATCTGGCATAATAACTATCATAGGATCTATGCTCTGTTTTTCCTCAATTAAACTATCCAAAATCAATGCCATATTTCCCACTTGAGGATTACTCCAATCTTTTTCATTTCCGTATAATCCATGAAGTAAATATAAGACAGGATATTCTTTTTCTTTATTATAATCTTTAGGTAAATAAGTTACATAATTTATATCTTTTTTTAAAGTTTCAGAATAAACTATCCCTTCTTCTAACATCCCTACAGAAAAAACAATAGAATTAATAAGCATAAAAATTGTAAATAATTTTTTCATTTAAATTATCTCCTTTTGATTTAAATTTTAGTTTCAATATTTTTTATACCTTTTAATAATTAATTCTGTCAAATTTATTTTTAAAGATTATAGAACAATCAAAAAATTATTTGTGATAGTTAGATACTTACAGAAAACAAAAGGTAATTTTTCATTGCAGAAATCCCGCCTACTGTGAGGGCCGATATTCGGCGGGACCGAGCCTGCTGCTAGGCATATATTTGGGGCAGAGATATGGGATGTAGGCAGCAGGCTCTTTTCTGCAATGAAAAATGTGGGGGTTGGGTCCACCCCCGCCGCTTTTCCCCCCAAACCCCCCTTTCGGCATCCCCCAAAAAGGAACTCCCTTTTTGGGGGGACCGCTCTTGGGGGTGGCCAATGCCTTTCCCTCATTTTGCTCCCTCGGGGTAGAATCAGGCTCTTTTTTGCTGAATTAGTAAGATTGAAAGCAAGATTCAGCAGAGCCTTCACGGGCACGGGGCAGCAACTTCGCCCCCACAAAAAATCCCCACCCTCCCTCTACTGCTATCTTGTCGGGACATTCCCATTTCTTCGCCA
>JBOFYP010000020.1:0-5771 GCA_051654725.1 Cetobacterium sp. | reverse complement strand
AAAACCTTTCAAAAATATTTTTCTGAAGTTCAACTAGTCAATAAATACGGTATTCCTTTAGAAAATAAAATTACAATAAAAGCTATAAAAAAATTAGAAAAATTAGGTAAGATTGGTGAAAAAACAATAGAAATAATCTCTAATAAAAATTTGAATAGCTTTAAGAACTATAATTATTCTTTATCTATAGGCGGAGAGTGTTTTACAGAGAATACAATCAATAAGATTAGAAAATATTCACCTGAAATTGTTTCAATAAAATATATTTTTGATAAAACTGGAAATGAATATTTAGATAAAGCAAGAAAAAAATATGATTTAATATATAGTTTTGAAAAAGAAGATGCTGAAAAATATAATTTAAAATTTAGAACTAGTTTTTTTATTGATAAAGAGATAAAGAGTGATAGAAAATTAGATTGTTATTACTTAGGAGCTTTGAGAGAAGATAAAAGATATTTTTTTATGAAAAAATTTCGTGAATATTGTATTAACAATAGTTTGAAATATGATTTTAAATTATTTTTAAAAAGAAAAAATTCAAAAGACATTTATGATATCAAAGATATTTTATCATTTCAAAAATTAACTTATAAAGAAAATATAGAAAATGTTAAAAAATCTAAAGTTGTAGTTGAATTAAATTATTTTACACAAAATGGATTAACATTAAGAACATTTGAATGTATAGGAGCAGAAACAAAATTAGTAACTGAAAATAAAGATATCTGTAACTATGATTTTTATAATTCAGATAATATCTATATTTTAAAAGATGAGAAGGATATAGAAAATATTCCAGTTAGTTTCTTTGAAAAACCTTATATTAAAATAGATGAAAATATAAAAGAAAAATATTCTTTAGATGGATTCATAAAAGAGATATTTAAAATAGAAAATGAGGATATAAACTATGAAAAATAAAATTTTAAAGGAGCATTTCAGGGGTTTTTCTATTTACTATAAAGAGATAGAAAATAAAAAACTAGCTCAAGAAATTTTAGATAAAAAATATAATGTTGAGAAAGAGTATAAAAATACAGAGAGAAATTATGTAGCTAGAATAAATGTAGATGGAAAGCGATATGTTTTAAAATCTCCAAAAGCAGAAACAGTTATACCTCAACGAAAAGTTCAAACAGTATTTAAAAAAGGAGAGGGATTAACAAGTTTTAAGAATATATTAAATGCCAAAAATGCTGGATTAGATTTTTTTATTGAACCATTAGCTGTTATGGTAAGAAGAGGGTTATTTTTAAAAGAGAGCTATATTCTGATGGATTACATAGAGGGAGAGCCAATAAAGACAGTTCAAGATATAGACTCTATTATGAAGATGGTAGAATCTTTACACAGAAAAGGAATATATCACGGAGATTTAAATACATCTAATTTTATAAAAACAAAAGAGGGTATAAAGATAATAGATACTCAAGCTAAAAAAGAGAGATATTGGTCTTTCAAAAGAGGTTATGATATCTTAACAATGAAAAATGACCTCTTAGTTTTAGAAAAAAAATATGATGTTGAAAAAAGTTACCGTGTAAAAAGAGATTCTGGATACTTGATAGCATTTTTGATAAAAAACTTTAAAAAACTATCTTTTGTAAAAAAAGTAAGAGAGTTGAAAATAAATCTTAGAAATAAGGGGTGGAAAGTTTAGTGAAAAATTTGGTTATAAGAAGTGGAAGTTTGCGTATGGGTGGACTTGAAAGAGTTTTAATTGAGGTTATCCAAAATATAAATTTAAAAAAATATAAATTATCATTAATAATAGAAGATGATTCAGCAGAGGATAATGTATTTTTAGAATCAATTCCAGAAAATATAGATCTATATTTTTTAAAACCGAATAGCTTAATAAAAAAAACTCATTATTTTAGAGAAAATAAGCACACAATTTATAATAAAATTATGTATAATTTTTATATGAATAAAGAACATAGATATGTATTCAAAAAAACAAAAGAAACTTTAAAGAGAATAGAGATTAAAAATGGAGAAATTGATGTATTTTTAGATTATGATTGGGGAGCAAGAAGGTATATAGACAAACTAAAAGTAAAAAAAAAAATAGTTTGGGTTCACAATTCAGTTTCTAATTTATTAAAGAAAAAATCAAAAATAGATAGACTAGGAAAAAATTTAAAGAAATATGATGTAGTTGTTGGAATCTGTAATGAGATGAAAGATGAGTTAGAGAAAATATATCCTTTTTTAAAAAATAAAGTAGTTAAAATTTATAATCCTTTTAATTTTGAAAGAATAAGAAAAGCTAGCATTCAAAATGAAGAGTTGACTATTGAAGAAAAATTATTACTAAATGATGAATATATAATTGCTGTTTCAAGATTGGATACAAATCAAAAAGATTATGAAACGCTTTTTAAGGGATACAAAAAATATTTAGAAAATTCTACTATAAAAGAAAAATTATATATAGTTGGAGATGGTCCTTCAAAAAGTGAAATAAAAAAAATGATAAGTGATTTAAAATTAGAAGATAATATTATTTTATTAGGAATGAAAAAAAATCCTTATATTTGGATAAAAAATAGTAAATTATTTGTTCATAGCTCTAAATACGAAGGATTTGGTTTAGTATTAGTAGAGGCTTTATCGCTAGGAAAAGTGGTCATATCATCTAACTGTGAAGTAGGACCGAAAGAGATACTTCAAAACGGAAAATATGGCAAACTTTTTAATGTTGGAAATTTTAATGAGTTATCAGATTGTTTATTTCAGATATTATCAAATAGCTTAAATAAAGAAAAGTATGAAAAATTATCAGAAAAAAGAGCAGAAGATTTTAATGTAAAAAAAGTAATAAAAGAGTATGAAGAATTGATAGATAATATCTAAAGTACGGAGGACAAATTAATAAAATGAAAAAATCATATATAGTAGAAGGAATAAATCTTTATGGAGTTAGATTCATTTTAAAATTTTTTAAAAATAGATTTTCACAAAAAAATAAAGTGTTGATAAAATCTTGTGATGGAATAGGAGATATTTTAGTTAGAACAAAGTTAGCAGATATGATAATAGATAAATATGGAAAAGAAAATGTATATTTTTTAATGCAGAGTCATTATACCAAAATAGGAGATATGTTAGGGTATAACACAATTGGATATTCTAGAAAAGAAAGAAAAAACTTTTTTTATAGATTAAAAAAGATGTATGATTTGAATTTGATGGGATTTTCAAAATATATAAATATCGAATTTGCTAATGATATAACAGTAGGAAATATATTTTGTAATGAAAGAATAGGGAAAATAGACAATCATCCACAAGTAAAAAGAAATAATAAATATTATACAAACCCTATAAAAATAGATGAACTATATGTTTTAGAACAAATAACTTATTTAGCAAAAGAAATAATAGATAAGTCATTAAACATATCGGATTTAATTCCAAATTTGAGAGAAAAATTTTCAATTGAAGAAAAAGATATAGTTATAGCTGTTGGTTCTACAGAAAAAAGTAGAGTATGCTCACCAAAATTGATGATAGAATATATAAATATACTTTTAGAAAAATATCCAGAAAAAAACATTCTACTTGTAGGAAATGGAGAGAGACAAAGTAAGTATGCTGATTTTTTGAAAGAAAAAATAAAAGATGAAAAAATAAAAAATTTAGTAAATCAGACATCATTAAAAGAGGTTTTTGAGTTAGTAGCTAAAAGCTATCTTTTTATAGGATTTGAATCTGGATTATACAATTTATGTTATTCTTTGAGAAAAAATGGTATCATTTTATTTAAAGAAAGAAGTGGGATATTTATTCATGATGTACCTTGGTTAAAAATTATTTTTCCAAAAAATGATAATAAAATAATAAAAGATGATGAGTATGATGGAGTTGGAATAAACAGTATAACAAAAGAGGAGTTTCAAGATGCGTTAGAAGGATTTCAAAATGAGGTGAAATATGGGAATATCTAGAGAAAATTACAATAGAATAGAAGAGGTATTACTGTATATTTTTGGATTTTCTATTTTCATAAATGAAAAGTTAATGAGTAATTTACCAATATTTATGGTTCTATGTCTTTTCGTAAGAAAATTTGTTTATAAAGAAGATTTAAATTGTGGAAATGAAAAAATAAAAAAAATATTAATATATTTTATAATTATTGGAATATTTTGGAACCTAATAGGTGGAATGAATTATAGACCAGCAAGGGCATTTTTAAAAATGGAAAGATACTTACCATTAATATTTTATATCTATCCAATTATGAAAAGAGACAAAAGAATTTTAAGGAATTTTTTAATAGTAACAGTTTTAGGATACAGCTATCTTTTAAAAACAGTAACTGTGCAATATCTCGGAAATGTTTATAGAGCTTCTGGATTATCTGATATAAATACAACTGGATTATTTGGTGCGATAGTAGGAAGTGTAGCAGGAGCAATGGCTATATCAGAAAAGAAAATATCGAAAAAAATATTATATATAGGTTTGTTTTTAAGTGGAATATTTATTACAGTAGCAACTCAAGGAAGAGGACCTCTATTGAGTATAGTAGTAGCAGTAGGAGTTAGTATTGGATTACATATCTATATTAAAACTAGTTTTAAAGATATATTGAAAATTTTTATAGTTATATTTATAGGTGTTGGTTTAGTTTTTAAAAATATACCACCAGAAAAGTTAGGTAGATTTAGCAATATATTTAATACAGAAAAAAGTTATGAAAATGTATCAAATGGATTAAGAGTAGAGATGTGGAAAAATGCTGTTTGGAGAATAAAACAAAATCCAATTTTTGGATCAGGAACAAAATATGATAAAGAGGATTTATTTCAAAAATATGTTCAAAAAATGCCAGAAACAACAGAGCTTGAGAGATACTATAAAAATATATTTAAAAGTGGATTTGATGATGCTCATAGTATGTATTTAAATGCAGCTGTAGATAATGGATTATTTATATTGTATCTATGTATAATTTGGTTTGGAATCCCTTCTTACTTTATAAAATATAAATTAAACAAAATTGAGAATAAAGAGATAGCTATTGCTACTTTATCAGGAATAGTATCGTTTCAATTCCAAGGATTATTTTGGCCTATTTGGAGAAAACATAATCAGAGTTTATTTTGGCTTCTTTTAGCAATTTTAATATATACAATTTATTCTGAAAATAAAGTTAAAGATGATGAAAGACCCTCTTAATTAGAGTGGTCTTTCATTTTTAATTTCACATCTAACAATTTATAAAAATTCTGAACTAAACTAGAGTCATATTTTTTAGAGTCATTCTGGAACTTCAGAAGAATCTCTTCAGGATTACAATTGGTTTCTATGTAGTAGCTATAGAAATAATCCACTTTTCCAGCTAAAATCTTTTCAGGATTGATAACATCTTTCGATTTTGTTTTAGATATAGTTTTACTACGAAACTTCCATTTGCCACTGGCAGCCAAGATTAAACAAGCATTAAGATTGGTTGTAAATCCAAGTTTATACTGTTCAGAAACATTTTTATAAAGTTCATTGAATTCCTCTAAAGTTATATTAGGTTTTAATTTTAAAAGATTTCGCTTTGTACCAGAATCTAAAAGATTATCTAGAGTCTCTTCTAAATTCGAGAATATAGTTAGTTTAGTATCTTCTTTTTGTATAATATCTTTTTTATAAAGTTCTTTATTAGTATCAGTAGTTTTCTCCATAGGTGGAAAATCGGGTGCCGTGTTTTTGAAAGCACCCATTAACACCTCTCTATTGTCAGAGAAGTAGAATATATTTTTCAT
>JBOFYP010000019.1:0-2869 GCA_051654725.1 Cetobacterium sp. | reverse complement strand
GTTTGAGTATTGTAAGTTATTTAACCTTTTATGAAATTTCTAGTATCAAAAATAAATTAAAGGAGTTATTTAAAGTATTTTAACAGATGTATTTTAACAAACTGAAAATTGTTTTAATCTAACTATTATATTGAAATAGGTTTAAAGTTATTAAATTAGTTTATCTTTGTTTTGGAGTAGTATAAATATAAGATTCAAAAGTTTATGAGTTTTAAAATTATTTAATCGAAAATTTTTATTTAGGTAGAGGGATCGTGATGGTTGCCCTCTATTTTTTATTTTTTGTAAAATTCTCTAAATAATTTTAAAAAAAAATAAAATGACACATTTCTGTAACAAACTTTTGTTAATATAATCTTGTAAACGAAATGAAAATATAGGGAGCGTGAAATATTATGAAAAAATTCTTATTAATTGCAGTTTTAGCAGTATCATCTGTATCTTTTGCTAAAGGACACGGAAATAATGGTGGTAGAAACGGAATGATGAATGGTAATGGTTCTATGAACTGTTCAATGATGGATGGTAACGGTAACAATGGTAGAAACGGAATGATGGGAGCAACTATATCTCCAGAATTAAGAAGAGAGATTCAAAATAATAATATTGCTATTGGAGAGAAAAATTTAGAAATAAAAAAAATAATGAACACTGATACTCCTGATATTAAGAAAATAGAGAAGTTAAACAGTGAAATATTCGCAATAAAAGCTACTAACAAAACTAAAATGCAAGAAAATTATATCAAAACTAGAGTAGTAAAATAATAGAATACAAAATTCTGAAAAAGACGGGGCTAACTCGTCTTTTTCGTGTATAATAGGGAAAAATTTAAATTAAAAGGATGAATATTTATGAAAAGAAAAATTTTAATAATAGAAGATGAGGAAAATTTAGCTAATATTATCAGAAAAACTTTAGAACGTGAAAATTTTGAGGTCAAAATAGTTTTGAGAGGGGATTGTGCAATAGATGAGTTTTACTCTTTTTCACCATCACTCGTGTTACTTGATATAAATTTACCCTATAAAAGTGGTTGGGAGATTTGCCATGAAATTCGTCAATACTCAAAGACACCTATAATAATTATGACTGCTAGAGACGCTGAGATAGACGAAATCCACGGATTAGAGCTTGGAGCTGATGATTATGTAGTAAAACCTGTAAATACGAAAATAATAGCGATTAAAGTGAAAAAACTATTGAAGATGGAAAAGGATGAGTTTTTTCAAATTAAAGATTTAACATTTGATTACAACACATTCAAGGTTACTATTGATTCAGAAGAGATTATTTTAAGCAAAAGAGAAGCGTTATTGTTAGAGTATTTTTTTAGGAATAAAAATGCCATTTTAAAAAGAGAAACCCTTTTAAATGAGGTTTGGGGCTATGAATTTTCAGGAGAAGAGCGAGCTGTTGACACTCTTGTGACTCGTCTTAGAAAAAAATTAGGAAGCTATGGAGAGTATATTGAATCCGTGAGAGGAGTTGGCTATGTTTTCAAAGAAAATTAAACTGAATCTGTTCACTAAAATTTTTGGATTTTCAATATTTATTGTACTCTCAACTTTGTTAATTAACTATATTTTCAACGCTCTTTTTCTCCAAGAATTTTACATATACAGAAAAAAAGAGATAATGTCTAAAATAATGATATCAGCTAGAGAAATTTATGATACAAAATCAAATGATGAGTTTGAAGACTATGTATATGATGTAAAAGAATCAACTGGTATCAACATTGAGGTAAAATCAACACGAAAAACTAAGATGGGTCATATGATGCGTAGAGAGATGAATCTACCTAATCCTAAATATAATAAATTTGTAACTCAAAGAATCGTTGGAAATGATGCTAAAGTTTTGTATTATGCTCAAAAAGTAGATAATGATAGAGCTATTTTTCTTAGAACTTCATTATCTGTTATAGAATCTCATAGCCACGAGAGCAATATATTTAATATAGTGACAGCTCTTGTAGCTTCTTTAATTTCACTCATTGGAGGAATAGTTTTTTCAAGAAGAATAACAAAAGATATAGGCTATTTAAAAGAGAAAGCTGATAAAATTTCAAAACTCGAATTTCCAGAAAATATAAGCATAGATAGAGATGATGAGATTGGAGATTTGAGTAGAAATTTAGAGAAGATGTCAAATGAGTTAGCCTCTTCAATTCAAAATTTAAAATCTTTTGTATCGAATGCATCCCATGAATTAAGAACTCCAATTGCTGTTATATCGAGCCATGCTTCTGCTCTTTTAGAAGTAGAGGAATTAGATTCTGATGAAAAGAGAAAATATCATGAAGTAATCCTAAAAGTTTCAAACGAGATGAAAGAGTTGACAGAAAATCTACTCACGCTTTCAAAATTAGATAGTAGCTTAATTAAAATCAAAAATGAAGAGCTCAATTTAAAAGAAATGATAGATGACTCTTTAGAAAAGTATGATATAATAGAGTTTGAAAAAGATATCTCTGTAAACGTTCATATTCAAAATGAAAAAATTTATGGAGATTCGAGAATTCTGAAATTAGCTTTAAATAATACTATTCAAAATGCCTTGAAATACTCTGAAATAAATGGTGTCCTAGATATTGTTGAAGAGGGTGAATATTTATTAATAAAAAATAGTTTTAATGGATATATAGATAATAAAAATAATTTATTACAACCTTTTTGCAGAGGAAAAAATGCAGAAGATTTTAAATGTGAAGGAACTGGACTTGGTTTATCTATAGTTGATAAAGCTTTAAAACTAGGCTCAGTGGATTATGATTTGGTTATAGATAAAAATATTTTTATAGTAAGATTGAAGATTTTTACAGAAAAGGGAGATGGTGTTCTTGTTCAAAGTTAATGCTGAAAAA
>JBOFYP010000018.1:0-2970 GCA_051654725.1 Cetobacterium sp. | reverse complement strand
ATTTCAAAAACTTTTTCATTAGAAAGTCCCAATACGATTTTATAAACATCTATAGTCTCATTGATTTTGTTATTCAAAGTATATATGTCATTTTCGATTGTTTTTTTAAACTCTTCAGCTTTTTTCAAAATCTCTGGATTCGTTTCTTTTTTAGGGTCATAAGGTTCTATTTTAACAGGCTCAACAACCTTTATCGGTTCTACAACTTCTATAACCTCTACAGGTTCAACTTTTTTGAAAGTTTCATACTTTATCAAGAACTCAGAAATTATAGCTTTTCGACCCGCAATAAAAGCTAATCTTTGAACTTTACCCTCAGCTCCACAAAGCTCGATATACTCTTTGTAGGCATAAGATTCTATCCCATTTTGAACTTTTTCATCTAATTTCAAAAATTCATCAAAAATATCGTCATAATATCTCTGTTTTTTTTCTGAATCTTTTTTAGAGTCTAAAATAGTTTCTTCAAACGTCATCTGACACTCTGAAGAGTTCTTTTTAGACACTTTAAGCTGATATTCTAAGTCTTGTTGCCAATTGTTTTCTAGAATCTTTAAAAAATACATTCTAGGGCTTTTAAGGTTCTTTTGCTTTGAAAGATAAATTGCAGCAAGTTTAACCTCTTTAAAACCATATTTCACAATAGAATCGTAAACAGCTTTAGGCATAGTTTTCAATTTTTGAGTAGATGGGATAATTTTCATAATCTCCTCTACCATCTCTAATATATCTTGAGGATTTATTGGATTATTATCTCTCTCTATTCCAAGAGGTTCACCAACACTATCTTTATCAATTTTAGATTTTAGCTCTTGAATCTCTTGATTTATAACTTCATGCTCAGTTCCACTGATTAACATCTTCGTAGTCAAGTTTCTAAAGTCGTTCAAATCTCCAAAAAATCTATCCTGCTTATCTTGAACCACAAACTCTGGAAAATATATCTCAATCTCTGATTTTTCCCAAGTGCTCTCTTTTACAAATTCGAACTTTTCTATTAATTTTTTCTCTTTCAAAATATTTAAAGAGTTTTCAATAGTTTTTAAAGTTTGATATATATTCTTTTTTTCAAATTTCAAAGGGATTCTTTTTATCAAAAAAACAGTATCTATTTTGAGGTAAGTCTCATTAAATCTTAACTTTTCTACTAACATATATATTGTTCTAGCAACTGAGGAATCTATTTGTAATAGCAAATTACTATCATAAACAAGATAACCTTTTTTTATCATATTGTCATAGAAATAATCTGAAATCTTAATCCAATACGCTTCTCGAATTCTTTTATCATTAAATTCATTTCTCAAATGTTGATAATTTTTTTCTAACAAACTTCTAGCTTTAAAAGTTAGTATCGGTGTACTAATCTCTTCTGAGAGTACGCCTCGGTTTTCACTTGAATACATAGTGTTTTTGAAATTGTAGTTTGTAGTTGATAATCTATTTAGAGAACTCTTTATTAAAGAGCCATAGTTTTTCGAATTTATCTTTGCTTCAGCTTTAATTTCAGAACTTGTTGTGTGGAACTCTTGTTTCATTCCATTTCTTTTCATAATCGACATCAAAGCTATGAAAATAATCTCTTCTGTCTCTCCAGGAATATACTCTCCTGCTGCTGGAGTAACTGTTATATGGGTATCTCTATTTTTATTAAAAAAATAAGTTGTTATTTCATTTTTTCTTTTTTTAGTATTTTTAGAAAAAATTGGAAACTGCACTATATTCATATCAACTCTAATGAGAGATTTGTTTTTAATTGTTTTCTCATCAAGAAATAGCTCTTCTTCTAAATAATAGGTTTCTCCAGTATCAATAGTTTCTGTTTCTAAATATTTATTTCTTTTATCTAATTTGTACATTTTTTCTTCCTTTCTTTAAAAAATACTTATTACTGAGGTATAGTTTCAGTTTTTTGTCAATTTTTGCCAAAAAAAAGCTGTTTTTAGGCAAAACAATACCTCTGTCATAAGTAAATTACCACTTTTTAGGTAAAATATCAAGAAATTAAGCAAAATATACCTCCGTCACAAGTAAAAAATGAAACTATACCTTAGTAATAAGTAAACTATACCTTAGTAATAAGTAAACTATACCTTAGTAATAAGTAAACTATACCTTAGTAATAAGTAAACTATACCTTAGTAATAAGTATTGGCACTTTTTGCATCTAAGCCATATGAATAAAGAGCTAGATGGCTAAAAAACAGGTGTTTTTTTTGTACATAACAATAAACAATATTTACAATATAAACAACTATATACAATGTGTGAACTACCCCACCCTAATAGAGGGTGGGGCTTCGTGGGAAGTAATCTTAGCAATCTAAAATATATTGACCACGCTCTACGGAGAGTCCCTCTCCTGGATATATTTTAATAAGCTAGTAGAGTTCTACCAGCTTCACGAATGTTTATACTCGCATTTAAGTCACGGTCTATCTCAGAGTTACACTCTTCACATCTATAGACTCTTTCTGACAATGCTAATTCTGTTTTGATGTTTCCACAAATTGAGCAAGTTTTAGAAGATGGAAACCACTTATCCACTTTTATAACCTGCTTACCACAAAACATAGCTTTGTATTGAAGCATAACTGTGAACATGCCCCAGCCGTTGTCAGAAACAGATTTACCAAAGTTTAATGCTCCACTCATACCTCTCATATTGAGATCTTCTATGATAATTGCATTATATTTTGTAACTAGTTCTCTTGACAACTTATGGAGAAAATCTTTTCTACTGTTTTTGATAGATTGGTGAATTTTAGCAACTTTTAATTTAGCCTTATTCCAATTGCTAGAAAATTTAACTTTACGAGATAGTTCTCTCCCAGCTTTAGCGAGTTTAGCTTCTAATTTTCTGAAGAATCTAGGATAATCAGCTCTTTGGTTCTCAGAGCTAACGAACAATTCTTTCATAGAAAAATCAAGCCCAACAATATTGTTATCGCTAGGTACAGGAACTATATC
>JBOFYP010000017.1:0-28840 GCA_051654725.1 Cetobacterium sp. | reverse complement strand
TTTTGATACACAATTTATTGAGTGGGTCCAAAGTGGTCCCGAAATGTTTTAAGAGGTAGAATAAATCTACCTCTTTTTTATTTTTATCCAATTTTTTTATCTATATCTTCTAACTTTTTAACAATGCTATCCATCGTTTTTTCAAAGTTAGAAACTGTTCTCTCTAGCAGTTCATCTTTTTTCTTATTTGACTCCATTAGATTTTGAACTAACAAATCGTTTTGAGCATTTTGCTGAACATCTTTAAGCACGTATAACCTAAAAGCTAAGATAACTGTAGTCCCCAAAAGGCCAACCTCTCTAACTATTCCTAAATCCAATTGCATTATTCCCTCCAAATCCAACTTGATTACTTTTCCACCTTAAAACTTCAAATCTTTTTTCAATATTTTTATTTAGTAAAAAAGTATCCGCATGACTTATATGGCCTAATATACTGTATAAAGTTTTAGCAACTTCTTCTTTAGCCATCTTGCCTTGCTCCATTTTTCTAAACATGTTTTTTATTTGCTTCTTCTGCCTTACCCATGTACTCCGCCTTAAATTTGTCCTGTTTACAAAATGATTATAGCCTACAAAATCAACGCCTTTGTAAACAGGTGCTATTCTCGTCTTGTGATTCAACCTTAAAGCTAAATTAGAACTTAAATAGTTTTCTATTTTATTTAAATATTTATGTATTTTTTCTTTAGATTCTTCAAGTATTATGAAATCATCCATGTAGCGAATATATTTTTTTATTTTTAAGTCGTGTTTTATAAATTTATCAAATTCATTTAGATATACATTTGCAAAAGTCTGTGATGTTAGATTGCCAATTGGAATGCCGACACCAGTTCCATTATCTATAATTTGTTTTAGTAAACCAAGTGTATCTGGACACTTCATTTTACTTTCTAGAATATTTACTAATATAGCATGATTTATACTGTCAAAATATTTAGCAATATCACATTTAAGATAATACATTTTTTTATCTCTTGTATTATATATCCATTTTTTAAAAGTTTTAGATGCTGCATGTGCACCTTTCCCAGGTAAACAAGCATAACTGTGCTCATAAAATCCTTTCGAAAAAATAGGCTCGATTACAGCATTTATGGCATGCTGTAATACCCTGTCCTTAAATGGTAAAGCCTTTATAGTACGCTCTTTTGGTTCGTAAACTTTAAAAGTTCTATACTCACCTTGTTTATAACTTTTCCAAATCAATTCATTTTGCAGAGTTATCAGTTCCACTTCTAAATTATCTGTGAATTCTAAAACTTCTGCACGATACCTTTTACATCTTCTAGCAAGTAAATAAGCTTTATGTAAATTATCAAATTGATAAATTTTTTCATATAAAAATCCAGTTCTTTTCATTTTTTCACCTTTTTTTAAGCGTGTTCTTTCATTTTGCTTACTAAAACACACTTTATTTTTTAAATTTGCCTTTCGGTCGGGTCAACGACTCTTGACTCTCTGTTTATTTAAAGCCCTTGCATAAAATCCGTGAATTTTATACTTTGTTGTGACTAATAGAAGTCATGAGCACCCACGGGCACCGTTATTCGTGTTCACGTTCCACGGCATATTATTCGTATTCACCGCACGAGAACCACAATGCACACCATTGTTCCAATTAGCACCCGCAAGAAGCAATAGAGCCGTTAACCCATATTTTTATAAACTTTTAATCCAACCGCCTAACATTCGTCCTATTTCTGCTAATTTAACAGAAATTATTTCATATCTGGCTATACTTATATATTTCAATTCTTTAGCCAACCTCATTTCATATCTCAGCATTTTCAACTCTGAATCAGCTTCAAAAAGATGAGATTTCTTTCTATCTGAAGCTGAAGCTTTTAATATCTTTTTTATTATTTCTCTAAGAGTATTTTTTACCCTTGTTATCATCGCATATTTTTCAGCTCGAGGAAACTTTTCAAGTAAAGGGTAAACATAAAGTTCAAAATCCATTGTTTTTTGTATAATTGATAAACTGTTCAATTTCTAGCTCCTTATACACTCGCTTTCGCGAGCGTTGTACAAAATTCAAGTTACAGAGAATCTGAGCACCCACGGGCACCGAAATTCGTGCTCACGACCCACGGCATACTATTCGTACCCACCGCACGAGAACCACAAGGCACACCATCGCTCCAAACAGCACCCGCAAGAAGCTGTGCTATACCATTTGTATAGTAAGAATGCACCGAACCTTTTTTATTCTCTGTTGCATTTTTCCACCCGTACCCAACTGGTGCATCTGCAGGTCTTATAACTATATCTTGTAGCCATTCCCAGACGTTTCCAGCACAATCTTTCACACCAAATACTGAAACAGCTTTTCTAACAAATCCGCACTCTTTTCTAGCTGTGTTAGTTGTAGCTGACCAAGCGTAATCGTTAGAGCCGTCTAGACCGTTAGGAGACCCATTAGCCATCGCTACCCATTCATTGTGCGTTAAGAGTCTTTTATTAGTTTTTCTTATCCGTTCAGTAAAGTCATATCCACATAAACCTTCCGTTCCCGTCATCGGAACTACGCCTTTTGCACTTTTGAAAGCTCCATTCCCAGCATCTGAAGAAATGTAAATATCTACCCACAGATTAGAACTTACATAAACCATGCCTTCTGGATTAGAAACAGGTCTATGCAACAGTGTCCAAACTGAATACTCCATTATTCCATCATAAACATTATCTTGCCATCCAGTTCCCCAAGCTGCTCCTGAAGAGTTAATTGGTTCTTTGTTAACCTCTCTTCTGCAAACTCCATAATGGAATCCACCTATTTTTCTAGAATTAGTTGCTGTATACCCAACTGGGAATGTAGAGTTGAGAGAAATTTTATATTCTTCATCTAATTTTTCACCTTTATCACAACAATAAATATAATAATCTTTTCCATCTTGGAATACTCCAGAGTCTAAATTTCCAGAATTTAGAGTAATATCTCTTTCGGTTTTAAATATAGATTCTCCTACACAAATTAAAGTTCCTGCATTTATTTTCAAAGCAGCATCTCCAGAACTTTCTACATATTGCTTTTTAGTAGCTTGCACACCTTGTACAAAACTAGCTAAAACTGATGTAGTTAATTTTGCTCTTGGGTCAATTCTTGTTGGGTCATTTACTAGGTACCTCATTAATTATTCACCTCTTCAATCATTTTATTAACTTCTTCTGCAGAAAGCCCTAATCTTTCCAGTTCTAAAAAACCTCCAGTTATTTCAACAAAATCTTTTTCAAAATTTTCTATAAATATTTTTATAGTTTTAGTTTCTGTTTCTTCTCCAGTTGTTATCACTTCTGTTCTTATAAAACTTTCTAAAATTTTCTCTGAAAAAGGAACTACTATGTAGTTTTCTATTTTTTCTAAAATTTGAAATCTATAAACTGTAGGAATTAAAAATCTATTTAACTTTTCTACCCAATCTTTTCTATCAATTAAATTCTCTAAAACCATTTTTTGTAAATTTTGTATATCTTTTTTTGTAGCTATAACTGCTGGTATACCTATCATAATTCCCTCCTATTTTTGTTATTTTCCTAAATAAAAATCTCCCAAATAATCCGAGCCTAAAGAGCTTTTACCAAATGTACTGTTAGATAAATAATCTCTTATATCTTTGATTTGTGCTTTTAATTCTGTTTCTAACATGCCCAAATCATCCTCTAAATCTTCAACAGTTACATACACAAGGCTTTTATCAATCGTTATAACGACTTGAGCTTCACCAGTTATTCCCAAGTATAAATCTCTTACCCTAGATACAATATTACCTGAACTTCCTGGCGGTATTATTTCGCCTTGACCATCATTAACATACCCTAATAGAACTGGGTGTTCAGCTCCAACTTTTGCAAAAACCCCTATCTCTTTTATTGCCTTGTTCACTGCAAAATCTGCATTCGTAAAACTTCCTCTTACTCTAACTAAATCTCCATTCCTAACAATTGTAGACATATTTATCGTTGAATACGGGTTCACTAAATCACTTAATTCTCTAGCTTCTGATAACGTTTCGATATCTCCTGTGCCTATTTTCATATGAGTGAATTCTAACGGCAAAGTCAATTCAAGTGCCTTTGAAATCATCAGTGAACCAGCTCTTGTCAAAATAACTCCTGTTGTTGCTAACATTCGACCTCCTAACCTATAAACTTATTGCTTGTTTTTTTATAATTATGTTCTGCTGCTACAAAGTAAAATAAAGGATTGTCACTTTTTGCAATTATAAATCCATCTAAATGTGACCTTACATTTCTATAAATTTCAACCAATTTATATACTGTTGAAATTTGTTCTTCTGTCAGCATTTCACCTTCTACTATAAGTTGAAAAGTATATGGAATCCCACCATATTTATACCACTCAATAACTTCTAAGTTACTTACTACTGCTTTTAAAGCTGATTCTAAAGCTCCAACAGTTCCTTTTTTTATATGGTGAAAATATGATTTTTTCACCATCCCTATCTTTTTATCTTTAGATAAATCAGATGTATAAAATTCAACATTCCATTGCCAAGCGAGTTGGTCAAGAACTTTGTCACTTAAATCATTCATTTTCGAATATATTTTTAAAAATTCTATTTTTTTAGAAATATCACTTTCAATTCTTTCGCTAAAAACAACTGAAATATCATTAAGGTTTTTATATTTTTTTAAGTTCTCTGGAAGTAAATTTTGAACATTTTCTTTATTCAATCTCTTTACCTCCATATATTAAATTTTTATTTCTCAATTTTGCTACTTGCGTCTTCTGAAGTATTGTATAATTTGGGCTTGTTATTTCAACTCTCTTTGCTCCTGCATTCATTACAAGTCTTATTAAATTATCTGGACTTATATCTCTTCCTAAAATACTACGCTGCCAAGATATATAATCATCAATAGATTTTTCTATTGTAGCCTTTAAATTTTCTTCATCGGTTGTTGTATCATCAATAATAAAATATTTTATACCAATATCATATTCAACAACTTCTGGTGCTAATGTCTCAACTTGGTCAGTCAAAGGCTTTATTTCTTTATTTTCTAGATTTTGCTTAATAGTTCCTAATATATCATCTCCTGGAATAACTCCATCTTTTAAAAGTGGATAAATCTTTACTATACCACTTCCTTTCTCTGATACTACGTGTACATCAGTAACATCTTGATGGGATTTTTTAGTATGGTATACATATGATGAAGCTGGCCCTGCAACACTTCTTGCAGTTGGATTTGTCCTTATCTTTTCTTTAAAAGTTTCATCCTCTTCCTCTTCTGCTCCACCTTGTGTAGCTGTTATATTAGATACATTTTGTAAATATGATAAAGGATCTACTATAGTTGTTATTTCTCCTACATTAAAGCTGTTCCCTATCTCTCCAGCTATCGAGCATTCACATTTTATATCAATCTCTGTCGCTCCTATAGGAAGCTGTACTGCAGAAATTGTTTCAAAATAAATTCCTGAAGCTGATGTTTTATGCCCTTTTGGAATAATAAAAACACTTTGAAATGCTTTTGAAAATTTATACTTAATTGTTGTCAAAGCTTTTTGAGCTGGCTCTCTAACCTCACCAACAACTTCTCCGAGAGCATCTAAATATTCTGCCTCTGCAAATCTTAATAAATTCATTTTCCCTGTATAATCTATTTTTGAATAAATTAACGAAGTTATAAATGTTATATAATCTAAAAAATCAGACATTGGGTCGCCTTTTGTAATTACACCACCCACTATTTCAGAATAAGCCTGTTCATAATTTTTTCTAATCTCTAACGGGTCATAATCTACGAAATTAAAATCACTCATCTAAAATTACCCCCCTTACTTTTATTGTTATTTTTCCTGTATTTTCTTCTTTAATGTAATCAACTTCTGATACTTCAAATCGCGGCTCATCTCTTTCTAACTCATCCATTAAAACAGTTGTCATATGAACTTTTACATATTCTAATGTTTCATCTACTAAACTAGAATCTATTCCCTTCTCTCTATTTAAAGGTACATTCCCTTTTATTCTAGATAAAATATTTTCAATATTTTGTATAATTTCATCTGTTCTAGTTTTAATAAATTTATAATCAACAACTTTTGAGCTATCATAGCTTATCTCTATCATTAATTATACTCCTTTATACTTACATCTAAATCCATTACTATTACAGTTCCTATTGGTGAAAAATATTTATGTCCTTCTTTTAAATCTGTTATTACAAACTTCCCTTTACTTTTAGTTCCCATAATAAATCTCAAAACTTCACCTTTTATCATATAATTTTCAAGTTCTTTAGCTGCTGCTAATACGTTAACATTGTGAGACGCACTCAAACGTATTTTAAAGCTTGCCGTTTTTAGATTTTGGCTTAGATATTCTAATTTAGGTTTTCCTTTTATTATCTTATGTTCTGCATATTCAACACTACTATTAATATTTAAATCGTTTATAGTTTTTATGTATTGAGAGCTAACTGCAAAGATAACTTTTCCAAGACTTCCAACTATCATTTAGGCCCTCCTGTATCACTTGGTCCACCTTGTACTCCAGAGTGAAGATGCTTAAGTAAAGAAATAGTTTTTGCTAATACGTCTTCTAAAGATTTTATAATTCCTTTTGCTGTTATCGTCTCTGTATTTTCCTGTGGTCCTTCTACTTTTATTAATTTTGATTTTAATAAAATTTCATTTTCAGACTCTATAATTATTTTATTTTTACTATAAATTCTATAAATCGAATTTTCTGCATCAAACTCAACTATACTACCATCTTTAAATTTTGATACTTCTTTATCCCTCTCTCCTTCTTCAGGTTTAATGTAAGCTTTTGTATAACCACTTCCAAGATAAAAACCTTTTCCACTTCTATCTAACAAGCATGGTCCAACCTCATCTAATTCAGGCATAGAATAATCCTTCCTTCCAGTTGTCCTTCCCATTATTACTACTAATTCTCCACTCTGCTCTCCTGTATCTGGAAACGTACAACGAACTATTCCTTTTTGATGATCCACAACAGATACTTTTCCAACTTTCCACATCAATATCCCTCCAAACACTTTCTAAGCGATAAAGAATGATTATACTCAGAAAAATCAGTTGTTATTTCTGTTACTATATAATTCCCATCAAATCTTCCAAAAGAATAAATAGTTATTATATCTCCTGCACTCAATTGAGTCTCTTGCCCTGGAATATTTAAATTACAGCTTGTTTCTGTCTTATTCTTATCTCTTAATTCTTTTTGAGCAATTTTTAAAAGATATTCTTTTTTTTGATTTTGTGTTTCTCCTGGAACATCTGCATCATAATTTAAAAATAGTAGCCTTTGAGTATTTTTTTTATATCCTGCTCTTTGTTTTGTACTAAATGTATGCTCTATTTTTTTATCTAAAATATGGTCATAGTAAGAAACTTTGCATCCAGAATAAATATCCGTATCATCTATGCTAAAACTATAATTAGTTGTATCTAACTTTGAAAGTGATATTCTAGAAGGCTTATTTTCGTACTCTTCCTCTTCGAATAGTATAATTTTATTGCTATACAATTTTATTGTAACTCCTGCGTCTCTACAAAGTCTTTTAAGCAAAGTGTAATCACTCTCTAATCTTTGTTCTACTCTGTTGTAAGCACGATTAAATTTTATATCGCATTCAAGTTCTAGCCCTCTTTTTTTAGCTATGTCCTCCGCAACTTTTTGAAGAGTTACTGATTCCCAGCTTCTTTGCTCTTTTTCATCCATAATATTCGATGATATGTCGACACTTACGCCCTTCAAACTCACCACAGCTGGTGGACCCGAATAATCTATACTGTCTATATGAAACTCACCTAAATTATGTTCCAAGGTCATTTTAGAATTCCAGTTCTGAAGCAAATATTTTATTGTTATTTTTTCACCTTTTTGAGGTGCCCATGCCCCTATCCACAACCCATTTCTATCCTCAATTGATAATTCTACAGTGTCAAACTCATTTATAGAATCTCTATAAGTGCAGCTTAATATCATTCCTGATATATCTGTCGTTATATCTTTCTCTTCGTAAATAACAATTAATTTACCTCTTCTAGCTATCTCACCTTCTCCAAGGGGCAATATTTTCATCTTTCATTACCTCCTCTTCTGCTGGTATTAATAACTCTACTCCAGCATGGAAAATATCTGTCCCAGAGTACTTTAAATTTGCTTCTATTATTTTTTTTATAGCTTTACTATCTCTGTACATTTTATAAGCTATTAAATCAAATGTATCTCCTAGAACAGTAACATATCTTCTATCTTCCATGCCCTCTCCTTCTCTTTTCTTTTTCTAATCTATCATACATCTTTTCAAATTCTCTAAAAGACAATTCTCTCTGTTTTTCTATCTCACGACCTACATTTTTGCTATCATTAGAATAAATTGTTGGTGAGAATGTAAATTGTATTGGACTAGAATTATAATTTGATGTCGCCTCTTTCTTATCATAAGCTCCTATCAACTGACCTGTTTTTTCCCATAAACTCAAACTTCTCGGACTGTTATTGTGCGGTATTATTGTTTCTGAATACGCTCCTTCTCCTACCATAGCTAATGTTGGAGAATTTACAACTCCACCTTCTGCAAATCCTGGAATATTATTTTTTATTATATCTTTTCCTTTGTTGAAAGTATCTCCAGCAAAATTTAGAGCTTTATTTTTTAATTCTATTATCTTTTCAAACTTTCCTGTTACCCAAGAAAATACACCTTCTAAAGCTTCTTTAAACATATTTTTAAAACTCAAAGCATCTTGGACCCAAGAATTAAATGTTTCAGCTGCTTTTCCTTTTATATTAGACCACAATTCCATTATTGGCTGACATGCTTGAACAACAGAATTCCACAATTCTATTCCTTTGGCTTTTAACATATCCCAATTTTTATACATATAATACCCTGCAGCTACTATGGCCATTATTCCTGCAACATACCATGTTATTGGATTTGCTAATAAAGCTACTCCAAACTTTGCAAGGCCAGCTACTGCTCCTTTTAAAAAGCCACCAATTGCTAAAGAAGCCGTTTTTAGTCCTGTACCAAGTCCAACAAATAAGCTTTTAGATGATGTCAATAACTTTAACAGTGCTGTTTTTCCTTTTGAAGCTACCTCTTTCTCGACTAACCAACCCACACCTCTAAAAATAGGGCCTAAACCCGATATTCCAAATCCAACTATTTTTGCAGTTGCTCCTAAACCTAAAAGTGCAACTGATCCATAAGCCACACCCTTTACTATCCCACTAAACAATTTAGGATTACGTTCTTGAAACTCAGCTACTTTATCCAAGATATTTCCAAACTGTTTTATTATTTTTTCTAAATCTGGAAATAAAATCTCACCCATTTTTGCCATTTGTAAATCCATTCTAGATTTTAATACTAAAAATTTATTCTCCTTAGTGCCACCTCTTACATCCGCTTCCGTCTGAACACTTCCATTGTATTTTTCTTTATCTTTAGAGTTCTTAAAGTTCGATATTAGTTTCCCTTTATTTTCCAAAACACCTGCTGCACCTCTCAACCCTTCCTCTCCGAAAAGCAATGTTATTACAGCCCCCTGTTTATCTTTGCTTAATTTCCCTATTCCGTTGAATATTTTAAGCATTGTTCCTTCTGCATCTTTTTGTGCTTCTGCAGCCAAATACTCTGAATCTAAACCTATCATATTGAAAGCTTCCTTTTGAGAATCACTTGCAGCAAATCCTTTTGTCATAGCCCCCATTAGCTTTTTTGCTCCTGTCGCGGCTATATCCGAACTCATACCTTGTTCTATAAGTGTTGCCCCTAAAGCAGCTATCTGGCCAGTTGAAAATCCAGCTACAGTTCCAATATTTCCAACTCTACTTACAAAATCGGTTACTTCTGCTGCACTTGCTCCAGTAGAATTTCCAAACATGTTTATTTTATCGGTCAGTTCAACCATCTCATCATATGTAAGTTTGAATGAGTTTCTAAGCATAAATAAATTTTTCGAAGCTTCATCTTTATTTACATCAAAAGCAATCCCTGTTTTAATTCCATGTTCTACATATTTAATAGCTTCATCTTGCCCAAGTCCAGATTGCCCAGCTGAAGCCGCCGCCGCATAAAGTTCTGGAATGCTCACAGCTAAATTTTTATCTTTTACAAGAGCCTCTAACTCTTTCTTAAAGTTTTTTTCTTCGTCTTCATCTTTAAAATCGAACTGTTTTTTTACATCTGCAAATGCTGCCTCGGATTTAATGGCTGCATAAATAGCTGGTGTTATTGCTCCAACTCCAGCTGCCCCAGCAATTCCCATTTTAGTTCCTGCCGCTGAAACTTTACCACCGACATTTTCAGATTTATCAGCTAATCCATTGAGTTTTTTTACTTTTTCTGCAGTTTCTAACTGTTTTGCATTTCTTTTGTAACTCTCTGTTAACTTATCTACTTCCTCTCGTTCTCTTTTTATCTGATTTTCTATCTTATTTGCATTAGATAACTTTTTATCATATTCAGCTTGGAGTCTATTTACTTCATTTTTTAACTTGTTATATTCCCTTGCTGCTCCTTTTGAACCTCTTCCACCTTTTTGAATTTTATCTTCTAAGCCTTGCATTTTCAATTTTGAACTATCAAGTGTTTTTCCTAACGTTTCTAATTCTGCCTTCATAGGCTTCAAAGCTGCTGTAGATGAACTAATTGTTTTCATATATTTTTGTAAAGTTGCTGTATTTTGTTTTTGTGAGGTATTTATCTTTTCTATTGCTGCATTTAATCCTATTATTGTTTCAGACGCTTTAGAAAAACTACTTCCAAATCCACTTTTTAAATTAGCTCCTATACCAAAGGTTAACTTTTGTTCTTTCATCGTCACCTCCTAAGAGAGCTCTGGTATTATCCAGAGCTCCCATTAATTTTTATTCTTAGCTTCTAATAAATCATTTATACTACCCAACCAATCATCAAGCTCATATAGAGGCATCTCTAAAAATTTCTCTAAACTACCTCCGCTCTCTTTAGCAGCTATTATTATTGCTTTTCTAAAAGAGTCTGTAGTAAGGCATTTAATCCCGTACCACCGTAAAAACCCTTTATCACATCTGTTACCGCAATAAAATCTTCACCTGATAATTTTTCTTCTAAATCTTCAGTCCTAAATCCTAGCATCTTAGCAGCTACACATAATAAGTATGCTCTTGAATCCTCCATTGAACCACTTGGAAATACTCCACCTGTTACTAAGAATTCTTTTTCTGCCTTTATAATTACAGATGCTGTAAATTTTTCTTTTGTTAGAACTAACTCTGTAAAGTTTTTCTCTTCTTCACCTATTTTTATTAAAAATGGATTTTTTAATATCATTTATCCTCCTATTTTCCTAACGCTGCTCTTGTTTCTGCTAAATAGTCTTTACCATCAACCATAAATACCATATTATGTTTATCTATTTCTATTGCAGTTTTACCATCTATATTAACTTTTAAATATTCACAAGTGAATTCTTGATTAGAATCTGTTGGTTTAGCTACTCCAAGCTTTCCTAATTCTGTTTTTTTAGGAAAACCTCTCACTGCAACTGTTAATTTTTTTACAGTTGTCGCTTGAGTTTTAGAATCAGTCTCTTGCAAAGCTCCTTTAACCTCAAAAGCATAAGATTCTGGTTTTGTTAAAGATAAATTTTTATCAACTAAGCTTCTAAAGTTAACTGAAAAGTTCATTGCTGATGTATGACCAGGAGTAATCGAATCTATCTCTCCAGATATTCCAGCACCACTTATCGTCTCAGACATGTACTCAATTGTTGGTAATGTCAAATCTACCATTCCCGCTAATTCTGTAGATCCATTTACATAACAAGTAAAATTAATTACTTTCTCAGGTATTCTCATTAAATCCTCCTTCTCATTTCGGACGCGTCCGAAATGATTTATTTATTTTACTGGAATAAAGTATCAAAATACTTTACATCTATCTCTTTTAAGAAACAAATTTCTTGTGCTGGTAGCGGTGGTGTGAAATAAATTCTAAGTGTTATTTTTCCTGCTATTAATGAAGTAACAGGGTTATCCTCTTCTCTAAACTCCACTCTTCCGCCTAAAATTTGACCTTGATTTGTAAGTCCGTTTAACCAAATGTTACAGCTATCAACTATTGTATTAATCAATATTTTATTTGTTGCCTCATCAACTTTTTGCCAAAACGTAGTTACTAAAGTATTATTTAAGAAGTTGAACATTAATCTCGATGCTATAAATGCATCTTTAGGGTCTGTTACCGCTGGGAAGCAACTTGTATGATTTCCCCAAGCTTTCCATCCTCCAATAAAGTTTAGTGCTGTCCCTATTCCATTACTATTTAAATAGTTTGCTTTATTCACTCCTAATAGTACTGGTGTTCCATCTGCTAAAATTGCCGAATCTGCTTTTAAAGATTTATTTGAAGGTGATTTAAAAGGCACACCATCATTTTCAGAAGCTAAACCTTGAATAATACATGCCAATTGAGTGCTAATATGGTATTGGTCATTCCCTAAAGCCACTTTTGGCCAAGAAGCCGTTAAATAAGTTGAAGCTAAATTATTCCCCTCTTTTTCTGCTGGAACTTCTGTATATTTTTTAATTTTTGTCGTGTCTACATCAGCTAAAGCCAATCCCTGGAAATGTCCATTTATTTTAGAAGCCTTAGTCTCCATCACTGCTGCTACTGCTGAGTCAGTTGAAAACTTTGGAGCTAATACAAGAGTTGGAATTACTCTATATTTTGGGAACACATTCTCAATACACTCTAAACCTTTTTCATCTCCAGTATTTACATCTATTCCACCTATTATATCCTCCGCTGTAACCATGCTAGGCTTTAACACATCATAAGTTACACTTACAGTCTCTCCTGGAATATCTCCAATAAGAACTAAATATCCATCGTCATCAAATTGGAAGTTTAAATCTTCTGTTCCTTCTATAACTACACTAGATGGAATTACTCCAGTCTTTTTTATCGTAAATCTGTTATTAAGTTTTGTTATTGTTTCAGGAGTTGCTACCGCTTGCTTATGTTCCTTAGGATCCAATACGTTTATAAATACAACTGGGGCTGTTCCAAATTTGCTAAAATGCGAATCTATCGCCTCACATAAAGTATAGTTCTCGAAATCCTTTAAATAGCCTAATGCTTCTACCGCTTCGTTATATGAATAACAAAGAATCGGTTCGTTTACTTTTATCTCTTTAGCCATATTAACAGGAGCTGTTCCAACATATACAGCCACTATATCAGATGTCGATGCTGCTATTACACTCGTTGGATTTTCTCTTCCTGTTATTCCGTGCTCAAATGCCATTATTTACCTCCCATAATTTTTTCTTTCACTAGATTATAAAAATAATTTTCAGTGCTACCTTTTTGAAAAACTGCACTTTTTTTCAAAGATAAATCTTTATCAATCTTTACAAATAACTTTTCAATTTCTGGAATTTTTTTTATTATACGCCCATAAATTTCTTTTATATCTCCCTTGATAACAGCTCCGTGAGATAGTGCCATAGCTTCAAAAGATGGGCCTATATACATTTTTGCCAAATTCTTTTCTTTAGATGGGAGGTCTTTTTCTAAAACTTTTACTTTTGCCATTATCACCACTCCTATTTCAACAATTCTTCTAATTGTTCCTTTAACGCTATTAACTCTTTATACTTAGAGCCACCATACTCAACAAGTTCCAAAGCTTGCTTGGTTTGCAGAAGTTTTCTCTCTATCTCTAATCTTTTTGATAACTTCTTAGCTTCTAATTTATGCTCGTCTCCCAGAGCTTTCTTTTTAGCTTTTTGTTCAAGCCTAAGTTCTTTTCTAGCTTGTTTGTGCTCTGCATCCATAGATTTTAAACTTGAACATGCAACTAAAGAAATCATCGTTAAAACTAATAATAATTTTTTCATTTTTACCTTCCCTTTATATTGTATAACTTGGTTTTGGAGCAGCAAATTTAAGTCTAGAACTTCCTAGCCAATATGGATAAGGTTGTTCATCTAGTATCTCAAAGTTTGCTGTATCTTCAAACGCGAAGTATTCACCTATATATTTTTCTTCTGTTATTCTATTTAAAACTCTCTGGATTAATAGAAGCAATCCAGTATATCCATCAGCGGAATCTTTATTATATATTCCAAAGTAAATATCCATCTCTAAAAATCTTGTTTCTGGTAAATCCTCACCTTTATTAAATCTTATTACAACAACTGGTATCTCATCTTCTGCTGTATTTGGTGGAAGAAATCCAGTATAAACTTTTACAGGTCTATCAGAATCTTTTTTATTTTGTGATGGAAACATTAAATCTTCTGTATTTTTTTCAATAAACTCTTTCAGTGCTTTTTCTAAAATCCCTATATTCACCTATAACCTCCTAATATTCGCCCTACTTCATGGCTAATTCTTGCATTAGTTTCTTTTAATGCAAAATTATTTAAAGCCATTATTACATTTTCATTTCCAATTATTCCTGGAACTGAAGCTCCATGTTGGGCTACGATTGGTAGTCTAGATGAGCCTTTTCTTTTAAAAATTCTTATACTTTTTACATTTGAAAAGTTTGGAATAAACTTCTTGTTTTTAGTTTCTCCACCTTTAAAATCTCTAGTACTACCTGTAAAAGCTCCTTTTCTTTCTTTATAACCTTCAACTTTACTAACTGCAGCTCTTAAAACTCCTGCTCTTTGAGTCACTTTAAACTTTCCTAGTCCCAATACAGGAGATTTGGATGTTATTGTTGCAAATAGATTAGTCCAAGAAGCTTTTTTTATTGCCAGAGTTTTCTGAACTTCACCTGATTTGATATAATATCCTTTTGTTACACTTCTTTTAATTTGGGTTTTGCTTTTAGCAATAGAGTGGTTTAAGGCCCTCGTGAGAGCCTTCTCCATTCCATTTTTTATTCCACTTAATTTTTTTGCTGCTTCTTTTAAATTTCCATCAGATACTTCAATCATAAAACCTCCATTTCGCAAGCTTGCGAAATCAGAATCCTACATTTTTATTTAATTTAAATGCTAAAAGTCCATCATGTTTTCCAATACCTTCTATTCTAAATGTTTCATCATTTATTTCAATAGACTTACCTCTTTTAAACCTGTTACTACTAAAGAACTCAACTTTTGCAACGTATAGCACTGCAACATCAGAAGTAGTTATTCCATCATCAACAACTGTACTCGTTATATCCTCTTTATAATCTAGAATCCCTTTAACAATTGTTCCTTCTACTTCCAACTCTTCAGAAAATTCTTCTAAGTTTAAAAATATAGCTTCTATATCATCATACAACATCTCTTTAAAGCTCATTTTTATTTACCTTTTCCAGCTTTCCCTGTCTTTGTTATTTCTTGATTTTCTTCATCTGAATCGTTTTCATTTCCAACTACACTTGCAGTTAATACTGTTTGTGATGGTAGTAAATTCAAGTATGCAAATCCATCAATATCCGTTGGATATGGTAATGGTTTAGCCATCGTTTCTAGATTTCTAACTTTATTTCCCTCTCTCCATGAATCAGCAACTCTTTCTGCTTTATAAACAGTTGGTTCTCCTAGAGTTCCATCACTTTTTCTATCATAAATAGCAACTGCTCCATACAACATCTCGTTTCCTGTAGTTCCCATAATTACACTACCTTCTGGCAATATTTCTTTATCAGTTCCAGTAGTTTCATCTAAATACCAATCTTGATACTCATAAATATCCATTCCAAGTTCATTAATATATCCAAGATATAAAACTCCAGGCTCTAAAACTTCAGGTTTAATTAGCCCACTTTCAATTCTTTTTATATCTAAATATGGTTTAACTTTAGCATGGTTGATAAAAGCAGTTGCCATATCTGGAGATAAAACTACATTTCTTGGATTTATTCCTGCATTTTTCCAAATTGATAATCTCATTTTCTTTAAATCTGCTATTGGATTTGATGTAGAATCAGTCCAAACTTTAGTATCTCCGAATTCTCCCTCTCCAGCTTTAAATAGATTTGTCATTTTAAAATCTACCTCATAGGCTGTTCCTGCATTAGAACCATCTGTTCCAACTTCCTGAACTGTAAATTTACCTTTTGTTAATAGATCAGCTATAATTATTTGTTCTTTTCTTGTTATCATGTCTGATTGGTCTTTTAAATACTCTGCTACTTTTGCATATGGATTAGCTGCATAAGGATTTTGCCCAAGTCCTATTGTGAATGCTTCATCCTCTGCTGATAATTTAACACAAACTCCAACAGTCGGAATTGCTTGTTGATGAATATCAAATCCATCATTTGTATAAATTTTCCCGCCTACTTTAGGAGAAACAAATGGTGCAACCCTTCTTTTCCCTTTTTTAAAATGCTTTTCTACTTTTGGTGTATCTAACATATTAGTAACTGGGAAGAATATTCTTCTTAAAAAAGTCGACGCTGGTTTTTCTTGTTTGTAAAATCCATTTAAAACTCTTCTATCAAATGTTAAAATTGGTCCTGGCATTATTTACCACCTCTCATCATCGCTACTGCATCATCAATTAATTTTTGCTCTTCATTTACTTTATTAACAGCTGTCTTAAGTGTAACTGAATCTAAATCCTTTTGAATACCATTCATATGAATAGTTCCTATTCTTGCATTTTCTTCTAATAATTTCACAGCTAACTCTTGAGCTGATGACATATCCTCATACTTAGCTTTCATCACTACAGCTTCTGCACCTTGAATTGCTGGAAGCTTATCAATTGCCTGTAACCTTTCTCTCTCCTGCATAATTCCCACTGCTATTATCTCTTTAAATAACTCTGGTTGTTGTTGCATTAATTCTTGTTTTGTCATTACTTCTCCTCCTGTTTGATTTGTTTTTATTTTATTTGGGAACTTCTCTTTAGGAAACCCATTAAAAGCTGACATTTTATATGTTGTTCCAGCACAATTTAGCATTTCGCCGTCAATTGTTATACCTTCATCACTTTCAATAATCTCATCTATAAATCCATACTCTAAGGCTTCATCAGCTGTTAAGTATACAGTCCTATCCATCAACTCTGAAATCTCTTCTTTTGATATTTTGGCCTTAGTTAAATATGCAGCTAAAGCCATTTCTTTCATTTTATCGAGAGCATCAGCTCTTTTTCTCAAATCTTTAGATTCACCACTTGTATACGGCACAAACGGATTGTGAATCATTATAGCTGCGGTTCTTGGCATTCTAACCACGTCTCCCGCCATCGCTATAACAGAGCTAACTGAACCAGCTAATCCAAGTACATCAACTTCTATCTTAGCTTTATGCTTTTTTAAATTATTAAAAATAGAAAGTCCTGCAAATACTTCTCCACCAGGAGAATTAATTGTTAACTTGATAGTTCCTGATTCAATTGAATCCAACTTATTTACAAACATTCTCTCAGATGTATCGTTCCACCATTCAGTTCCAACCTCTCCTTCAATTCTAAGCTCTGTGACATTAGAATCTGTTCCAGATTGTGTAAACATAAAAAAATCTTTACGTGGCATTATCCAATCCTCCCTCTTTTATTTTTCTATTTTCAACCTCTCTTCTTGCACAGTTATGGTCCCAGTTCATTCCAGTTAATTCTGCTGTTTCTCTTGAATAAGTTGAGAATCCATATTCCACTTTCTTAGCTGATGCCATAACTTCTTTAAGAGGATCTAGTTGCCCTTGTGAAGGTCCATACCATTCTGCTTTACAATATGCATCTTTTATTCTTTTATCAAGAAAGAAACCAGGAGCGTTTATTCTTCCACTTGCTACTGCCTCCGTTAAAAACATTTCGTAAATAGGTTGACAAAAATCTCTTGTCATCCAAGTTCTTCTAGCTCTAAACATTTTCCACGCTTCTAATAGTGCTGCTCTGGATGCCGAATATGATTTTTCAAAACTCGAAAGAAGCACTTCGTATGGAAGCTCTATCGCCGAACCAACTTGTTTAGCTACAGCCTTAACAAATAAATCAAATCCTGTATTAGCTCTTCCTGGATTTATCTCTTTCATTTTCTGCCCAGCTTCTAACTCTAATATTGTTCCATGTCCTAATTCATAGCTATTTTCATTGTCTTTATCAACTTGTTCATCTTCTGATATAGCTTCATTTCCAAAAATATCATCACTGTCTTCACTTTCAGTTTCTATAACTGCCGTAAATAAGCTTCCTATAACTGCTGATGTTAATTCAGCCGTTGTATATCTACCTAAATTCAACAATGCTTCTATAACTGGAGCTAAAAGTGGAACTCCACGCCTCTGACCTATTCTCTCTCTCCTATAAAGATGTAAAACCATTTTTTCACCACTTGTTTCACCATATGCTTTTACACTTGTAAAATCTGTAATTGCATAATCTCCTGGATGATTGTTTGCTACGTGGTATGCATACAATTCTCCATTTTTATACTCTATTCCATTAATTATCTCTGGATTCATATTTGCATTTGGATTTGTAACTCTATCGCCTTCAATAAGATTTATTTTCAAACCATAAAGTTCACCTTTTCTTTTTTTGTAACTGTAAAATGCAAAACAATCTCCATTTATAAGTGACGATGTCAGTGCTTGTTCTTGAAGTTGATAAAAATTATCAGTTCTAGCTGCGTCACACATAGCACTTTCTGCCCATATTTTAAATTCAGCTTCTATATTTTTTTCCAAAGCCTCTGCTGCTTCTCTGGTCATTCCTAGCACACCTGCATCTATTGAAGATTTTGGAATTAATCCAGAACCTACAACATTTGTTTTAATTTTATTTATTGCTCCTGTCGCCAATGGAGTTCCCATATACAGCTCTCTTGACCTTGCTCTAAGAACTTCTATATTATCTTCAATGTCTTTTACAGCTCCACCATTACTAACTTTAAATCCCTTAAAAGCATTTTTCTGAAAAGATGCTCCATGATTTGCATAATTCAGATATTTTAATTTTTTTCTATCCAATTCTCTTTTTACCCCTACACTTGGAGATACATAAGAGATCATTTTATCTAATAAATTCATCCACCCTCCTATATATCTCTCGGGATTATCCTTTTGGCTCTTGCACCTTTTTTCCTCCCAGTTTCGAGCCTCTTAACATATCCACTCCAAAATTTTATACTTTCACGTATTTCTTTTGCATTAACTCTTGATAGCTCTCTTGTCCCTATTCTGTAGCTTTGTCCAAGAGATACTTTTTGGTCAGCTTCTACCCATTTTCTAAGATTTTCTCTCGCTACTTCAAGAGTTATAACTTGGTCACTCATTAAATCTCAACTCCTTTACCTGTTTTAGCTTTAGATTTCTTTTTAGCACTTTTTCCTGCTGCTAATTTACTTAATTTCTCTCTAGACATTCTCATCAGAGCTTCAAAATTAGGTTTTAAAATTTCTACTGCTGCTGTGGCATAGTTTCTCAAATCTAGCCCTTCATTTCTTTCGTAGATTTTTACCCATTCAATTTTATTCTTTTTCAATCTTTTTGTTTCTGCTGTAAGAGATTTAAAATAATTAATTCCATATCCAGCTTCTAAAGATGCTGGGAAATGACACTTCCCTTCTCCTTCAATAATTTTTAATCTACCGTAAAGCAAATCTTTCAAACTATTAACACCGATAGATAACAAGTCAATTTTAGTTTTATCTTTTGTCTTTCTAAAGCCATTTAAAATTGCTACTCCATCTCCACCTTGTCCTTTAATTCCATAAATTCTTCTTGAATTTTGAATTGGTGAAATGTACTTATACGCCATTGCTGTATGATGTCCACCTGTATCAATACATGTACAAGCTATTCCTAAGGTACAGCCATCTTTAAACTTAAATTCTCTTTTTAAAAACTCATCTAACTCTTGCCAAACTGTCGATTCTGCTGGATTACCTGGAATTTGCTTATATAAAACTCCATAACTTTCATAACCTTTACTCCACCCTACAACTTCAATCTCAATACGGTTGTCCTGTATATCGACTCCAGCCGTTAATAACAATATATCTTCATGTAACTCCGCTGTATAATCTTCTCTAGAATCGAACATAGCTTCATAGTCTAAAATTTCATCTAAATCTATCACCCACGTTTCACCGAGCACTGTGTTTACAAAAACCTTTAATTTTTCTGGTGAATCTTTTGATTTTAAAAATTCATCTCTTATTTCTTCCCAACTTACCCATGGTGAAGCTAAGGCGTTCATATGAAACCCTCTGTGTTTTAAGTTATCTGGATTACTCGCTACCCACTTTCCATTTTTTTGCCCTAACTTTTTCCATGTCTTTTCATCATTCAAACAACCACAATGTTCACATTGCAATAATACATGAGATTCTTTTGTCTCCCATTCTGTTCTGCTCCAATCAATTGTTTGATATTCTCCACAATCTGGACATGGTAAACACCACTCTTCTTGACTAGAATTTAAAAATAACTGCTTAATTTTGGAAACTCCTTCAATTGTCGGAGTAGAAACTCTTATTTTTTTTCTATCGTAGAACGTAGTAGTTCTTTTTTCAGCTAGTTGTACTGGGTCACCCTCCTGTCCTGCTGACTCTGGAAATCTATCAACCTCATCTAACAAAGTTATTTTTATAGGTTTAGAAGCTAATCCTGAAGGTGAATTAGCACCTACAAACATAAGTGTTCCTCCTGGAAATGATTTTAATTGTACTGAATCTCCACCAACATTTTCCTTTTGAGAGATAAGCTCTTTTAAAACTTTAGTATCTCTAATCATAGGAGCTATTCTCATTTTACTAAAGAATTTAGCTTCATCTACGGTTGGTTGAACTATCATCATTGGACAAGGATCTAAATGTGCATATCTTCCAAAAATATTCATAACCATTTCACTTTTACCAACTTGAGCTGATGACATTATAGTGACCTCTTCAGTTTGAGGATGGCATATTGATTCATAAATACCGTACATATATGGAGTTTTTCCAGTGTCCCAATTTCCTGATTCTGCTGCTGATTCTTTTGACACAACTCTATATTTGTCTGCCCACTCTGCTATGCTTAGGTTTTGAGGTGGGTCAAAATTTTTATACAACCTTTTAAATAACTTTTCCACCTCTTTATTCTGAAATATCATTTTCCACCTCGTAACCATTCGCCATCTCTTTCAGAAAATCGTTTACATACCTCTGAATGATAATCTCAATCTCTTTACGGTTGGTTTTACCTAAAATTTCTAGGCTGGCTTTATTGGCTATGCTGAGAGCTTTAGACTTAGCTCTTATTTGCATATCTGCAATTCCTAACTCAACTTCAATTATTGGAACATACTCTTTTTTAAGAATTCGTAATCTGAAATCTTTTAAATCAGCATCTGCTTTTCTGAGTCTTGCTATCTCATCCTTCCCCTCATCCTTCAACATTTTTACATATTCCGAGACTGAATCTAGAAGTAAATACCTACCAGTATCAACTTTAAACTCTTTACATATGTCCCTTACACGTCTTTCAGTCACTCCAAATACATCTGCCAAGGTTGATTCTTTTGCAATGACTCTACTCATTTCTTCACCGCCAATATATTTTTTAAAAAAATTTTGGAAATCACTTCGATTTTTTTACCCAAATTCGCTTTTTCGGGCCTCTCGGACCCGCAGGCTCCCGCCGAAGCCCCAAAGGACCCGCTAGACAATGGTATCTCCACTCTTATCCTCTTCTTTTGTATCTTTTAAGAGCTCTTGCTTCAGCTTCTCATACCTCATCTTGCCTATCATATACTCTACTTCTTCAACTGGACTCATGATGTTATATAAGTCTTTAGCTAACTTAAACCCATGTGTAGTCGCCATCATTTGTGCCGATGCTGCGTCTGCTCTGCTCTTAATCAAAGCTCTTATCACCGTGCCATCTCTATCTTCTTTATCTTCAGATTGCAATTCTTTAATTATCTTTCTGTTCTTTTTCTCTATCAAACTATAATCTTGAATGACTTCATTCCGAATCCTTCTCAATCTTTCAAGTTCTTCCTCTGTTTCGAGATAGTGAATA
The DNA here is from genome assembly GCA_051654725.1 of Cetobacterium sp. Lineage (GTDB taxonomy): Bacteria > Fusobacteriota > Fusobacteriia > Fusobacteriales > Fusobacteriaceae > Cetobacterium_A. The sequence continues at coordinate 6,866 of JBOFYP010000017.1, read as the reverse complement.
ATATCTTTTCTTTTCCCTTTTTCCCATCTTTCTTTTGAACTTAGGTTATATAGAGTTTGTAAGTTGATTTTTAATCTAATTGCAATATCTGCCATATCCATTCCAGACTCAAATTCTTTTCTTGCTATTTTTTTAAGTTCTAATGATATTTTATTTTTTAGAATCATAACCTCCCACCTTTAAAATTTACTCGTAATTTACTCAAGTTTTAAGCTGTTATGCAAACTGTTTATATAGAAAAACTAGTCAACCGTCATCACCTCGAATAACTCATCCGTCCTTTATTAGGCAAGGCTTCATGCTATGTTTCTAAGTGCAATTTTCTCGAACAAGTTTAGAAATAGTTGGTCGAAAAAAATCGGCTAGAAATTCTATCAATTCTAAACCTTTTTCGTCTTTAAAATATTTTTCTGCAGCAATTTTTTCTCTTGAAAAATTATTAAAATGATAATTATCTATTGCATCAAATACATACTTTTTGTCAAATATAGAAAAATTATCATATAAATATTTATAAATACCACATTGGAGCTTTGTTGATGGGTCAATTCTCTTTCTTGCTCTTGCTAATTTTTGTGCATCCTTAAATCTTTTATATTCAATCCCAATCTCTTTGGCATGATTAGTTTCTAAATACTTAAAGCTTTCACTTAAAACTTCATTCCACCTAGTTTTAAAGTCTTCTTCAATTACTTCAAAATTATTTAAAACTGTCATCAAGTCTACATTCATATTTTTTTCTTTAAAAATCTTTTTAAAATTATAAGGAGATTGTTTATCTTCTATTCTAGTTACATCCATCTCTATTTCTAGCTTTTCTTTTTCTAGCAACTGTAGACTCTTATTGTATGCTCTAAATATATTTTCGTTTTTCCTAAACCAAAACGACTCAATAACTCTTCTGTCTCTCAATATATAACTTTCATCATCTCCATAAGTACATTTTGATTTTCCTTTACTCAAAACGTAGAACATCAAATCTAAGATTTTTTTCAATTTTTCGAATTTCATATTAATATTTACATTTACCTCAACTGTATCGACAATGCAATCATCATAATCTAAAATTATTGATTTTCTTTCTAATCGACTTTTAACATCTACAAGAGCATCATATATCCTTCCAGCTCTAGAATTTTTAAGATTATTTCCATCTAATATTTTATTAGGATTAAATACAAGAGTGTTAACAGATGGTATCAAATCATTATTTTTTGTTAATTTTGTAAAGCTGTAAATAGTAAATCCTTCACCTCTTTCTGTAATTCCCTCTTGCAACCCACCATCTTCGGTGAGCGTTAGTTTTTTCAAATGTTCTGGGTATTCAATCTTTATATTTTTTATAACTAGATGATCCACTCCTATTCGAAATGTTTTTTCCAACTTTCTCACCTCCTCATTAGAAGCTACCACACTCGGGGGGTGGGTATGATAACCTCTAATAAAGAGGACATAAAGTCCCCTTGTTTTGCCGTCCCCTATCCCGAACCTACTTTTACAGAAGTTCAACCAAACTTATTTACAATTCATTTTTTTCTAAATACTCCAGCAACTGTATAATTGATTCTGCTGTTGCATCCATATAGCTGACAAGTTCCTTCATGCTAGTACAAGCATCCAGGAAGAATGGTTCTAACAGAATAGCTACTGGTTTTGTTTTATTTAATATAGATCCACCTCTCATATCTGGAGATGTTGCTTTTAATCCTCTATCATTCAATTTCAAATTCTTAACAAGTATATCTTGAGCTATTTGAGCTAATTTCTTGCCTTTTACACTTTTACTCGAGTGTAGGACCTCTGTTCCTTGTGCAACTCCATTAGCTGCATTAAAATGGCAACTGATTAATATATCTGCATTCAAGGTGTTAACTTCACTTACTAAATCTCTATAATCGTTTCTTGCTTTAGCTATTAGGTCTACATTTATCAATCTTTCTTTTTTAAAAACTTCACTCACTAACCAAGTTGTTAAATTGAACTCTGATATAACCGCTCCATCTAACTTAACCTTACATCCACCGTCTTGAAAATTATGTCCTGCAAGCAAAACTACCCTTTTCATAATTACCTCCAAATATTTTTCCAAAAAATAAAAGGAGACGAGATTTACATCACTGTAAACCAAGTCTCCTTAATGAGTCTCTAGGTAAATTCAATTTTTAATTTAATATTAAACTATCATATTTTTTTCGTCTTGTCAAAATTTATTTTTTTACATCAGATATATTTTCAATAAAAACATTGTACTGTATTACCTTTTCGATAATATATTTTTTTTTGCATGGACATATAAATTTAGTTTGAGTCGGACTATTTGAAAACTTTGTCAGTTTATCATTTGTAACCATAACGCCGTCCGACTTAAACTCAATCAAAAAACTTTTGCATTCTGTACATACAATTCTTTTGTTCATTTAGAGTCCCCCTCTTTTCCCGCTACTCAACTGTAAATCTAGCGATATAAACGCCATTGTAAGTATCAAAAGATACATCTATAAGATTATACTTATTATTCGTTTCTACTAGTTTTTCTTCAAATTTTTTCAAATTACCATCACTAACCAATATTATCATTTTCCACCCCTGGAAGCATTTTGTTGTAGTGCTTTTATCTTATCTTTATATTATTCTTTTGTCCACATGTGCAAAAAACTCTAAGCGTATTTTTTTCTAAGTTAACAGCTGGATTTTTTACATCTCCAATTTTTTCACTAACCAATATATCGCCTGTTTTTTTTCTGTTTGCTATTACTGAATCACATTTTACACAAGCTAAAAGTTCGATTGATTCTTCTGTTTTATCAGAAATTTCTCCAAAAATAATATTAATCCATTCATTCATTTGTTTTTCACTTCCTTTCTGCTGTTTTTAGATTACTTCAAAACAAAGTTCCCCTGTTGCTAGATTATAAACTTTATACTTGCCACTTTTTATGAATTTTCTTCTTGTCTCACGATCTGATTTAGCAAGTAAGTTCCAGAAATATAAATCCATTGCATTGGAGTTATAACACTTCATGAGCTCACTATATGCCCAATCTAGATTATAGAAATCATTCTCTAACTTTTTATGCAATTTTTCTAACTTTCCGAAGCTTTTATTTGCATCATATTTGAAATCTTCATACTCTAGCTTAATCGATATAATCTCAAGATTCTTGTCATTCATATCATATTTATTAAGCTTTATAAGCTTACGTGCTTCTAATAATTCTTCTTGAGTTGAACCTAGTGATCCACGTAAAAAATCAACTTTTTCATTTAATTCACATATTTTTTCATCGTGTTCTTTTTCACTTTTAACAATATCTTCAAAATTAGAATTCCGTTGTAGCTCTACTCGTCTCAATTGTTTGAATAAAATATAATTCAAATATAAACTACCAAATGCTATAAAGCTTGTTCCAAATACAATATTACCCATTATTATTCCCCTCCCAATGTCCAATCTTTTTTATCTCTGCCCATATTTATATTCCATTTTTCCCAATAAGCATCAAATATATTTTCTGAGGTATATCCTGCACTTGCTCCAATCTCTAAATAGAACTCTGTTAGGACAATTATTTCATATTCATCCTCAAGGTCTATTGAACCTAAAGTGTATTTGAACTGAGATAATAACCCTTTATTTAGCACTGTTTCAGCTTTTTTAAAGTCTCTAAACATAAAATCAATACGAGCTATAAGCCCTGATTTCTTAGAGTGAAAATCATTTATAGCCCCTGCTATGAAAAATAAGCAATCTGCATACTCAATTAATTGTTTATGAGGATTATGCTTTTTATCTTTCCAGTACTTGAAATTTAACTCATCTGGCAGTTCTTTCATGAACTCATTAAATTCATCATCAAGTGCCATAGCTAAATCGAAAGCATCTCGCTTTCTTGGTTTAAAACCGTTGATTCTTTCTGCACTGGTTTTTTTATCCAGCTCTTTTTGCAACTTTAACAATTCGAAAATATTATTCGGTCTCCCCATTTTTACCCTCCAAATTTTTATATATATTTTTTCAACATACTTTCATACATAAAACTATTTCTAAGTTTCATCTTAGATAAAAATGCTGATGAAATACCATCTTGCTCTGCTTTTACTAAAAGTTCTTTTTCTAGTTCTGGTGTTAATATTACTTCTGGTAACTTTTGATTTTCAGCTTCTTGCTTTTCTAGTTCCCTCTTCTTGATAAACTCTTTTTCTTTATCGAAAGATGATACTGCTTCAATTTTTTCTTTTTGTTCAGCTGGAACTTCTATAGCTTTTTCTTTTTTAGGTTTAACAGCTTTAGCTCTTAGTGCATTTCCTGTTCCAATGATAGTTGCTATTTCTGCTATGGATCTATTCTCATTTAATCCTGTTTTGTATGTTTCTAACAGAATCTTTTCTACAGCTCTTTCATTTTCAGTTTTTAATAATTTCTTAATTGCTTTTTCTATAACTGGTGTATAGTCTATTCCAATTAAATTTTTATTTAAGAATTTTTCCCATTCATCTTTTTGAGGGTAACCTTTTGGATTTAGTCCAAGCATTATTTTCTTTTCAGATTTTTTAAAATTAGAGCATGTTACATGTTTATTCTTAATATTGTTCTTTTTAACTTGTTCTTCTTTGGGTTCACGTGGTGAACTACCCTGGTTCACGTGGTGAACTACCCCTAGTTCATCTCCTGAACCAGGTATGCAAATATTTTTAACAGCATATATATTAGTTTCATTTATTTTTGTCTCTTTATTAAATCTCTTAACTTTAGCAATATAACCTTTTTCTTCTAATCCTTTTATAGCTTTTAAAAGAGTATTTTTACTGCAAAAACATTTTCTACATAAAGTTGAAACACTTGGGAATGCAACTTTATTATTGTTACAATATCTGCTTAACACCGTATATAAATGTGCTTCATAAATACTGTTAAAAGCCTCTATCTTTTCCACTTCTCCAGTATCAGGATTAGTAACCTCTATCCCATCAATTGCAGTATTTTCAACCTTGAAATAATAATCAATTCTTTCATCAACTATTCCAAGAGCTTGTTTTTGTTCTAATGATAAATTTAAATTTTCCAATTTTAATCCTCCCCGTGAGCAAGTGCCAACTAGCTCTTATTATTTTATCTTATTACAACCCTCCAAGCTTAGTTAATGCTAGTTGGCTATGCTTGAAGAGTTGAAATAAGATGCCTACCTCAGTAGGCTTGTATATAATCCTCCAAAAAGTTATAATAGAGTTCCAACACAACTAAATAAATTTATGGAGGTTTTATATTGGAAACAAAATTCGAAAAATTATTCTCCTCTCTTGCGGGTATGGCAGGAGGTCCTATTGCCAGTTCTATTGTAAAGAAATTTTTAGACGAAACTCAAATCGTTCCAAAAGTTAGAACTTGGAATCTAAAAAATGATACACTTATTTTAAAACTACATTTAAAAACCGACAGAGCTCCAATGGCTATAAGCGATATTTTTTTAGAGTTATCTGATTCAACATTTATTTATCCTTCAGAAACGGATTATGTTAAACGTAGTCAAGAAATTGGAAATGTTGCGTTACTCCTTTATGATGCTTCTAGTCAAGATTTAAGCTTAAATAAATTTATTCAATACACTGGTGGCAGCTTAGACTTAGATTTTGAAGAAACTACTGAAATTTCAATTGTTTTTCCACATATAGAAACTAACATTAATTTCTATAATCTAAAATTAATGTTTGAATATAACAACAAATTCATTGCCTTTAATTTAGGTGAACTTTTAGAAGAAGTACCAAATATGCTGTTATACTTTAAGCAAAGAAATAAAGATATTGAAGCTTATGTTAAAAGTTTACAAGATATTTTAGGATTGAATCCATAATGTCTTAATAACAATAAACAACTTATGTAAACTTATTTTCAAACAATACCAAGATGCAAATGTAGTAAGAAAATTATACAAAATAATTGTAATTACATCCTCAAGTGCAAGTTTTTTTTCAGTTGTTTTACTTCCAAAAACCATGCTAAAGAATAGATGTAACCCTATGCACATTAAAAAGTATGAAGAAAATTTCATTCTGATCACCTCCTAATTGAAACCTACCACTATTTTCGGGGGAAAATTAACTCTAGGGGGGAGTTCGTGATAGGCTTTAATTAAGAGCCTACTCGGAGTAGGTTCTTTTTTGCACTATTTTTTCGTGTTATATGTTTAAAAAAAATCTTTTACTTTAACTCCCAATACCTTTGCCACTCTGTTTAAAGTTGGAATCTCTACACCTTCGCCTTTTTTTAATCTTCCTAACATTAATGAAACAGCTTGTCTTGAAACTCCCAAAGCGGTAGCCAATTCTCCATTATTCATTTTTTTTTCTGATTTTAAAAGCTGGATTCTCGCTCCAATTTCACTAAACAAAATTTTATCTTCAAAAGAATTTGATATTTTCCCTCTGTTTGCAGACATTTTATCACCTCGTCTATATTATACACGAATATTTCTTGTGGTGCAAGATGTAATTTTAAAAATTATTTTTCTAGCTTTATTTATATATAATTTTACAGTATAATATACAGAAAAAAGGAGTTGGAGTTATGAAAAAAATTATTATTGTTGGCTTATTCTTACTCTCTGGAATCTCTTTTTCTTCAAACGTAGTTTTTGTTGCAAACGAAAAAAAATATCACTTAAACAGAGATTGCAGAACTTTAAAGAAAGCTAAAGTTGTAAAAGAGATTGAAATCAAGAAAGTTGGTAGCAGAACCGAATGTAAAGTTTGTTCATGAAAAAAGCAGCTGTTTTACCAAGCTGCTTTCAACAACGATATTTTCTTAAAAATATCCGTATATATAATATTTTCTTTTCCTAAAAAAACAAGAGCTTCTTCTAAATCGG
>JBOFYP010000016.1:0-12221 GCA_051654725.1 Cetobacterium sp. | reverse complement strand
CCCATATATTCTTGTAATTTATCATAGAAATCAATGTAAATTTTTTCTCTAAATATATCCAGAGATAATAATTCATTAAAGTATTGTATAAATTCATCTATCGTTTGTATTTTATATACTCTTAAAATGTCCTTATAAATCAACGATATCTTATCATTACCTTCTTCGCCTACGTATTTATAATCCCAATTTACTTGATTATATATATACTCTATATCAGCTTGCTCTATATTATAATATTCTTGCATTTCAAGATTTCTTATTCCCTCTATGAATTTTTGTATTGGAATAAGTTTTCCTAATTTCGAATCTATATTAGATATTAACTCATTTTGGGCTTTTAAAAATTTAAAAAATTTAGTGTCATTTAGAGTATAAAAACTCCCTCTCATAAAGCTATTTGGAAATAATTTTGAATACTCATTTTTATCAGCCTCTGGAGAAAATATATTTGTCATATGATTTTTCATTTTCATAATATCTAACAAATTTCCAACTAATTCTAATTCATCTTTAACTTCAAGAAGTGAGATTTCATTTTTTTGAATTTTTGGAACATGGATATCTTTCAACTCTAAATTTTGCTCATCAAAAAATCCTAGTTCTCCTTGGACTCTTATTGTAACATCTAAAAATTCTTCTAATTTTGAAACTACTAATTTATCTAAAGGAGTAAAGTTAACAATATCTATAAATACTATCTTTTTAAATCTTTTAAAGAATGTTAAGTCCAAACACTCCAAACTTTCAATCCAATCTTTCGGAATATAGTTTTTATTTTTAAGATAAATATCATACTTCGCTTTAAATTCATGGAAAATTTTAAAATATTTTTTTTGCCACTCTTCTAACTCAATATTTTCATTTGATAAGCTTTTATTTAATTCTGTATAGTATTTAAAAAATTTATCTGAAAATTCTATAGATTCAAAATAGTTGTTTATATTTATTTTTTCGAACTCTTTTTTCATATAGTTATATAAACTAACAAATCTTTTAGCTTCACTTAATATTATTTTATCTGTTTTGAATACCTCTCTTTTAAATTCATCAATTGTTAAATAAATTGGATCAGGTTCAAATAGATTTCTTTTACTTTCTTTTCTTTGGCTATTTTTTAATGGATAATCAGAGAATACATATACAATAGATTGGTCTTTTTTCAATCCTTGAATCAAAGAATCTCCATAATCTATATAATCAATCTTCATTTTTCCTCCTATTTTTTCATAGGTGTTGCACACTCTATAGCTACACCTTTTAAAATTTCAATTCCATGAACAAGTGAATCTATTACAAAATTTAAATTTTCTGTTGCTCCTTTTGGACTTCCTGGAAGATTTATAATTAAACTCTCTTTTCTAATTCCACATCTAGCTCTACTAAGCATAGCTTTTGGTGTTATTTCAAATGATTTTGCTCTCATATATTCTGATATTCCAGGAGCTTCTTTTTCTATTACTGCTAATGTTGCCTCTGGTGTTACATCTCTTTTTGAAAAACCTGTTCCACCATTTGTAACAATTAAATCTGCAATATCTTCATCTGCTATTTTTTTAAGTTCATCACAAATTTCATTAAAAGTATCTGGCAACATGTTATAATAAACATTTTCATAATTTTTATGATTTTGGAATATCTCTTTTAATTTTTCACCAGTAATATCTACTCTCTCTCCTCTTGAACCTTTATCACTTAATGTTATTATTGCAACTCTTATCATTTCTCTCTCCTTATAATATAGGTGCTATTAATTTAGAAATTGATTCTAACACTCTATCTTTTTTTCCTCTATTCAAATACTCTTCTAAATTTACTTTTTCAGAGTTAAGAATATCAACATCTATTCTCTTTTCTAATTTTATAATATTTTCTCCCAATATCAGCATATTAATTTCAAAATTTTGATACATACTTCTATAATCAAAATTAGCTGTTCCCAAAAATGCTATCTCACTATCTACAATTAGTAATTTACTATGAATAAACCCATCTTTATATTTATATATTTCAGCACCCAATTCTATTAGTTCTCCATAAAAATATTGATTTACCCAATATACAAATGCATGATCTGGAATATTTGGAATAATTATTTTAACAGTTACTCCAGACATCAAAGCTCCTTTTAAAGCTTCTAATATAGGTTCATCTGGTATAAAATAAGGAGTTTCTATATTAATAGTTTTTTCAGCTTTAATAATTAAATTAAGTATTGTATCTTTGATTGTATGAAATTCATAATTTGGTCCTGAACTAACAATCTGAATTGGAGTAATTTCATAATTTTTTTTTGTTGAAATACGATTTTCGAAAATATCTGTAGTATCTTTTTTTAAAAACTTCCAACTTCTTTCAAACTCATGTAAATAATCTATAATTGCCTCTCCTTTTATAGAGAATCCAATGTCCTGCCATTTCCCTAACTTACCCTGCCCAATATAATCTTTCCCTATATTCATTCCTCCAGAAAAGCACATCTCATTATCTATCAATGTTATTTTTCGATGGTCTCTATAATTAGCCCGTAAATTACCTATTTTGATGAACGGAAAATATGATGGGAAAAATATCTCAATCATTATTCCATTCATTTTTAATTCCTTTAATCTTTTTCTTGAAACTCCTCTTGTACCAGCTCCATCAACGATTATTTTTATCTCTAAACCATTTTTTGCTTTATTTAGAAGTAAATCGTATATCTTACTACCAAGTTCATCATCATCAAATATATAATATTCCATATAAATATATTTTTTAGCATTTTTTATACTTTCTATTAAAACCTCAAAAAACAATTCATTTTTTTCATAAAAAGTAAATTGATTATTTAGTGTCATTTTTCCTAAAAGAACTCCATTCAAATATTTACTTAATCCCAACCATTTTTTTAATATAACCATAGATTTTTGATCTACTTTTTTAGAATAATCAACACTATTTTTAAGATAATATTTTGATAATGCTCTTCTTTTTTTAAAGCTAATACCAAAAAACAAATACATTATAAATCCGAAATAAGATGTTAAAAGCAGTATCATTATCCAAAACAGTGTGAATACAGGTCTTTTTCTTTCGAAAAAAATTACGATTGCTGCGAATATAATATTTACAAAAACTAAATAATCCTTTAATATTATTAATATCTCATTCATTTAGCAGCTCCTCTAACTTTTTTTTAGAAAAAAAGAAGAGTATTAACTCTTCTTTTTATTTGAATTTTAAATCAAGTTCTCTAAAACTATCATCTAACCCCTTACTGTTAGAAAATTCTTTTTTTATTTTTTTTATAAAAGTACCCATTTCATCAGCACTTCCAACTAACCTGTTAAAAATTCCTAAATATTCAGTTATAATTGGATTATCCACATCATATGGATATCTCATCAAATGATCTATTTCACTCCAAGCTTCCTCAAATACCGTTCTCACTTGTATTTCAACAAGAATTTCTTCTTGTTTTGTAACTGGAACACCTATTAAGTAATGTATTGATCTGTAACCGTGATCTCTTACAATTATTTCACAATCTAAATCTTGAATTGTATTTTTTAAATCTTGAATATTATAATCTCCTCTTCTAATGTTTATCTGTGGAGTTTCTTTTGTATCCCATAGTTTTGTAATCTCTTCATGAATACCACGCCAATCATCTTTAAATAGATGTAGTACACGAATTCCTATCAAGTCTGTGATAATCTCTTTATAGTTATCAACACTTATTCCTCTATCAGAATATTTCCGACCTTTTCTTATTATTTTTTCAATAAGATGAATCGCTTTCTTTACTCTCCTTCTAACTGAATGGACTCCAATACTATCAATTAATTTTGAAACTATATGTTCAGCTTCTTTTTCTAAATAAGGAATTAGCTTTAAGTAGTCTACATATATTTTCATTAGTTCATCCCAATCTAATCCAGTTGACTGAAAATACTCTTCAGTTATAGAAAAAATTTTGAAGAATTCATCTTTATTTATACTTTTATCTAACATAAAACCAGGCACCTCTTTATTATTTTCTAGCTATTTTCTCTAATGTAATTTCACAAGTTTTTCTATAAGCTATTAACTCATTTCCTTGTATTTCTCTTTCTTCTAAAGGAGATGTTATAACTATTTTTTCCAATATATTAAACTCGTTTCCTTTAATTATATGAATTCTTTCTAAAGATAATTTATCACCTTGAATAAATTCAAAATCATTTGAATTAAATTTAAAATTTATCCAACTTTCTAGCTTAGGAGTTCTATCTATTATATTTAATAAAGCTAACGAATAAAATGGAATATCCTGCTGTAAAAGTTTTTCTCTTTTTGAAGTTTCAATCTCTAATATCTCTTTTTCTAATAAATCTAATTTCATAATTTCGATTCTATTTTCAAAAGATATTTTACCAGTTAATAGTTTCCCTGATAACTCTATTGAATATCCTGTAAAGATATCTTTGAATAATTTTGTATTAAACATCAATCTTTTTACATTATTATTTTTATATATTTTATAATAATAATTATTTACAACTGTATCGAAAGAGCCATCTTCTTTTAAGTTTATTTCTAAACCTAATTTAAACTCTCTATTTTTCAATTCTAAATATTTTTTATTATTGATTTCAATTATTCTACTATTGCATTCTTTTAAATGCTCTTCATTAATTTTTAATTCGGTAATTCCAAAAGTTTTTATTAATTTTTGAACTTTCATATCTTTTATTGTTGAAAATTCAATAGGTAATTTATCCAATTTTAAAGAACTATACCTTATTTCTAAAGCAGTTTCTAATAATTTAAAATCTTCAATTTTAACATTTAAAACTTCAGGATCTCTTTTAATAATATTTAATATCGTTTCTGTAGGTAATTCCTCTTTTAATTCTGTATTTAGAACCTCTTCGACTATTACTTCTTCTACTTCAATTATTTCTTCAGATATTATTAATTCAGAATCCTCTGAAATTACCGAAAGAGCTTTTTTCCTGCTGCTGCCTCTTTCAATTCTAATTCAATCTCTTCTGCTTTATTTGAGCAAAGATAATTTTTTAGCTCTCTTAAAAAATCTTCTTCATTATGAGGTAGTAATTTTACTCCAATCTCATTTAATCTTTCTATTGTTCTTGTTTTTAATACATTTGAACTACTTACAGCGTATATTATATCTTTTTTCTCTACTCCAGATAGAGTAGATTCTAAAATATCTATAAAATCTGAATTATTTAAATCTAATCCCAAAATTAGCGTTGGATATTCTGCTATATCTTCTTTCATACTTTTGAAGAAGTTTTTATAAAAATCTAAAACATTCAATTTTCTATAATCTTGAATAGAAATAAATATTTTTTCATGTTTAGCAACATCACCTAAAATTTTGTAATGTTTAATCTCTCCACTCTTAGCTATTTTTATATTTTCATCTGTTGGTAAAAATTTCACTACTTTACTTGAATTTACATCATCTAAAACTATATCATAATCTGTTGAAAAAACAGCATTTATTCTATCACTTTCAGAAAAAATATTTAACAACTCTGTAGTTTCTCTATTTGTTTCATATAAATTTTTGATTTTTCTCAATAATGAACTTCTACTAGTAACAACGCCATCTAAATAAACTTGGCTAATTTGGAATAAAGAATTCTCATCTCTAATATAACCTTTTATATTTTCCTTCATATCTTTTATCAATAACTTTGCTAACTCTCTTCTTGTTGGATATCCAGCTTGTTTCACTAGAAAATCTCCCATAAATAAATTAATTTTATCAGTTTCATTAAATCTATTGAAAAAACTCATAATAACACCTCTCTTTCTTTAAAAATAAACATTTTGGCAATATAAGTATATCTTAATTTTGATTATTTAACAAGCACATTCTTCTAAAAAGATAAAAAAAAACCGTAAAGAGAACTGAATCACTTTACGGTTAAGATTAATTATTTAATTATAAATGAACTTGCTATAACTTTTCCATCTTCAGTATATAAAACTGCTCCTTGGCCTGGAGTTACTGCTCTTACATTGTCTTTTGTAAATAAAACTTCTATTGTATCATTATCTATAACTCTAACTTTACAAGGATGAAGTCTGTCTCTAGATCTAGCTTTAACAAAACATTCTAATCCATCTAATTCTTTTGTTTCTTTTACTAGTAAAAGATTAAGTTGGTTAGCGATAAGACTCTCTTTCATTAAATCGTCATTATCTCCAACTATAACTGCATTATTTTTTGTATCTAAAGCGATTACATATAGAGGATTTGCTGATGCTATTCCAAGTCCTTTTCTTTGACCAATTGTATAGAATGCTAATCCATTATGTTTTCCTAACATTTTACCATTCATGTCAACTATTTTACCAGGAATATCAATTTTACCATCTGTTTTATCCATTAAAAACTCTTTTAGTTTTCCATCTTCAACAAAACATATCTCTTGTGAATCTTTTTTAGCATAAACTCTAACACCTAAATCTTTTGCTAACTCTCTAACTAAAGGTTTTTCCATCTTTCCTATAGGGAACATTATATATTTTAAATTTTCTTTTTTAATTTGAGATAAGAAATAAACTTGATCTTTATTCATATCATCACCTATAGCTAATGTTTCATCAACTATATTTGCATAGTGACCAGTAGCTAATAATTCAGCACCCTTTTCTTTTGCAAACTCTATCAGCTTTCCAAATTTAACATGTCTGTTACAAACCATACATGGATTTGGTGTTCTTCCAGAACTATACTCTTCTACAAAGTAATTGATTACATCTTTTTCAAATTCCTCTGTAACATCAAGTAAATAATGTTCAATTCCTAAATCATCACATATTCTTTTTGCATCTTTATCCTCTTCACCACAAGTTTTCATTGTAACACCAAAGATATTATACCCTTGCTTTTTTAGAAGATATGCAACAGCTGAAGAATCAACTCCACCACTCATAGCTACTGCTATAACTTTTTTTTCATTTTCTTTGTTATAATCTAAATTCATAAATTACCATCCTTTAAGAAATATTATTTCTATTATCATTTGTAGAAGGCAAATATAATAGTTCCAATTCCAAATATTAAAATTAATAATCCTGAAAGTTTACTGATTTTAAAAAGTATATCAACTGTCACTCTTTTTTTAAAATGATATATTAAAAAAATTGTAGCAAACCACATTGAAGTACCACCAATTCCTATTCCAGCACCTAATTCTAATACTGTCATCTCTTTTATCTCAGAATTTAATACATCTAATAAAGTGTAAATCCCTGCTATTACAAAAAGAGAAGACACATTAAATATTGATAGTAAAAACGTTTCAAAATAATCTTGAATTAAAGTATAGTCATCATCTTGACACTCCTTTATTTCAGGTTTATTGAAAAATTTTTTACTTCCAACAAATATTAAAAATAAACTTATCAACACTTTTAATGGAGTTTCAAATTTTAATATATAACTTTCTACTCTACTTATAAAAAGAAAAGATATTATCCCGTAAATTATATCTACAGATACCATCCCCAGTGCTGATACATACCCTTTTCTCTCTCCTTCTGTCATACTTTTTTCCATACAATATATTCCAACAGGACCAAAAGGGAGAGATAATATCATACCCGTTATTATACCTTTAAAAAAAATCATTCTTAAGCTCCTTAAAAGTGTATTTTCATAAATGTTTTGTTTTTTTAATTTTAACACAAAACTCATAAAATACAAAATAAATTCAATACTTTGAGAAAGTTTAGAAGCTTATTTCTTTTAACTTTGATTTAACCATCTCAAAAAATAATGTTCTATCTTTCTCATTATCTCTTATATCCATATTATCTATATTTATTTTCAATAGGACTGAATTACAATGTGTTTTGAAAAAATTAGAGTATTCAAGGTTTAAAGAGTTCCAATACTCTCTTTCAACTCCCATCTCAAAATCTCTACCTCTTTCATTTATTTTTTTTATTGCATTTTCAACATTTGTTTCCAAATAAATTATCAACAAAGGATTTTCTCTTGCTGAAATTAATTTTTTCCAAAAAGCTTCATATAAAAGAAATTCATCTTGAGTCATAAATCCATTTTTTAAATGCATTTTAGCAAATAAAAAATCTCCATAGATACTTCTATCCATTATGCATCCTTGAAACTTTGAAGCTTCTTCAATTATATCTATTCTTTTATTTAAAAAATACATTTGGCTTAATAGAGAATATCTCTCCTTATTTGAATAAAATTTATCTAGAAATGGATTATCTATATATGGTTCTTGAAAAAATTCTATAGATAATTCTTTCGCTAGAAGTTCTCCTAAAGTCGTTTTTCCAGCTCCTACAACTCCTTCTATACAGATAACATTTTTCATAATTTTATCCTAACACTCCTTTTTGAAGGAATCTTTTCAAGTTACTTGTTACCATTCCTATAGCTACCTTATTCTCTCCACCTCTAGGAATAATCACATCTGCATATCTCTTACTTGGCTCACAGAATTCTAAAAACATTGGTTTTACTGTATTTAAATACTGATTTCTAACTGATTCAAAACTTCTTCCTCTTTCAGTCATATCTCTTTCAATTCTTCTTAAAATCATCTCATCAGCATCTGTATCTACAAATATTTTAACATCAAATAACTCTCTAATTTCAGGGACTGCAAATATTAGTATTCCCTCAACTATTATTATTCTTGATGGTTCAATTTTTAAGCTTCCCTCTTTTCTAGAGTGTGTTGTAAAATCATATATCGGTCTTTCTATTGCTTCTCCATTTTGAAGTTTGCTTAAATGGTCTCTCAATAAATCAAACTCTATAGAATCAGGATGATCAAAGTTAACTGCTGCTTTTTCCTCTAAAGATAAATTTGTTAACTCTTTATAATAAGCATCTTGCTCAACCAGTACTGCGTCTTCCGACTTGAAAGCCTTTGCTAAATTGTGAGCTATTGTTGTTTTTCCACTTCCACTTCCTCCAGCTACTCCGATCAATATGCAATTTTTCATTTTCGTCTTCCTCCTTAAGTTTTAATGCCTTTACATCTATTTATAATCCTATATATTATAGCATACTTTTTAGAAAAAAATAAAATATAATATAAATATAGACTATATATTTTTTTTGATGTATACTTTACGATATAGTTGTTTTTAAAGGAGAAGATTTTTTATGAGTATAACAGAAAAAGACATAGACCTTCAGATGAAAAAGGCTTTGGAAAAGGTTCCCTTTGAAATAAAAAAAATTAAATTTGTATTAGCTTTAGTTAAAACATTAAAAAAACTAAAAATGATTTTTAAAATTTAGGAGGATGAATTAATATGACAGAAGAATTACTAAAAAAAATAGAGAGAATCAATGGTGAATTTGAAAGTAGAGATTTCTTCATCAAAGAAGATATTATTGAACTTTTCGAAGAAAGAACAGATTTAGCAGAAAAATTAGATTCTATAAAGTTCAAGAAAATAGAGTTCTTTAACATTGAAGAAGAAAATTGTGTTGGATTTACTTTTGAAGATGTTCAAGTTAATTTCTTTATTGAATTTGGGGAAGACGAAGAAGGCGAATGGTACGAAGCTACTGCTGAAATAATCTCTTTCTAATCTAAAAAATACCGAAGCTATATAGCTTCGGTATTTTTAATTTTTTGAATTGCACTTAAAAATTCATCCATTGTAATTCCATATCTATTTAGTTTCGATAACATCTGTTTAGCATTTGAATATCCTATTCTTAACTCTGTTCCTAACTGCTCTCTTAGATTTTTTGATTCAATAAAACCAGCAAGTTTATAGTCTATTAAAATATTCATCGTAAATATTACTTCTGTTGTGCTAACTATTTCACATTTTGAATTCTCTAAAGCTTTAATAATTGCTTCTGGATTTGCATTTTCAACTCCAATATCACCATCTTTCGAACCTTCTTTTCTGCTAATATAAGCTTGTTTCGCTTCTGGAAAAAATTTAAGAATATATTTTCTTAATTCTTCTCCTACGAAATCTGGGTCTGTTAGAACTATAATTCCTTTATTTTCATAAGCAACCCTTAATTTTTCAATATTGCCTTTTTTTCTAATTGCAAAACCATTTGTTTGTATAATTTCAGCATCTACTGCTGCTTTTACTGCTGAAATATCATCTCTTCCTTCTACAACAATAACTTCTTTTATTCTTTTTTTCATAATGTCTTTATTCCTCTCATTTTAAAAATATTTTTAATTTTTCTAATATAAATTGTAACATTTTTTTTAATTCAATACTATTTTTTATTTTAAAATTCATTATAGGACTTATAGCTTGTGATTAAAATATTTATTTATAAGTTGACATTTTAATTGCTTATATGCTAGAATGTTTCAAAAGTAAATACAAATATTCGTATATGTTGCAGATATGGTGCAACGTTTCTACAACTAACCATTAATTAGTTTCTATGAAAAAAAGTCAAAGGGATAAGTCTACTTTCTATTTTTTATAGTATAGTATTTTTATCTCTTTTTATTATATTTTGGAGGTTTTTATGAAGAAAAATAGCATCATTATTCTAGACTTTGGTTCTCAATACAACCAATTAATCGCAAGAAGAGTAAGAGAAATGGGAGTTTATGCAGAAGTTGTTCCTTACTTCGAACCTTTAGAGGATATTTTAGCTAGAGAACCAAAAGGTATTATCCTTTCTGGTGGACCTGCTTCAGTTTATTTAGATGGATCACCAACAATTGATAAGGCATTATATGAGCACGGGATTCCTGTTTTAGGAATTTGCTATGGAATGCAATTAACTTCTCAATTACTTGGAGGTTTAGTTGAAAGAGCTGACAAACAAGAGTTTGGAAAAGCTGAATTACTTATTGATGATTTAGAAAGTCCATTATTTAAAGATGTTCCTAACTTAAACGAAGTTTGGATGAGTCATGGAGATCATGTTACAGAATTACCAGAAGGGTTCAAGCAGATAGCTCATACAGATTCTTGTATTGCAGCAATTGCTAATGTTGAAAAAAATATCTATTGTATTCAATATCACGCTGAAGTTACTCATTCTGAGTACGGTGCTAAAATGCTAGAAAACTTTGTTTTCGGTGTTGCTAACTGTGAAAAAAATTGGTCAATGGGTAACTATATAGAAGAAACTGTAAAATCTATAAAAGAAACTGTTGGAGATAAAAAAGTTTTATTAGGTCTTTCTGGAGGAGTTGACTCTTCTGTTGCTGCTGCATTAATTCATAAAGCTATTGGTGATCAACTGATTTGTATTTTCGTTGATACTGGTCTTCTTAGAAAAGATGAAGGTAAAAATGTTATGGAAATTTACGGTCAGAATTTCCATATGAATATAAAATGTGTTGAAGCTGAAGAAAGATTCCTTAGTAAATTAGCTGGTGTTTCGGATCCTGAAACTAAAAGAAAAATTATTGGAAATGAATTTGTTGAAGTTTTCAATGATGAAGCTTCTAAATTAACTGATGTTGATTTCTTAGCTCAAGGAACTATATATCCAGATGTT
This sequence comes from Cetobacterium sp., assembly GCA_051654725.1. Lineage (GTDB taxonomy): Bacteria > Fusobacteriota > Fusobacteriia > Fusobacteriales > Fusobacteriaceae > Cetobacterium_A. The sequence goes on along the minus strand of JBOFYP010000016.1, from coordinate 727 downwards.
ATTGAATCTCAATCTGTTAAAGGACCTTCTGCTACAATTAAATCTCATCACAATGTTGGTGGACTTCCTGAGCATATGCAATTTAAACTTTTAGAACCTTTAAGAGAGTTATTTAAAGATGAAGTTAGAGCTGTTGGAAGAGAGTTGGGAATTCCTGACCACATGGTTGATAGACATCCATTCCCTGGTCCAGGACTTGGAATCAGAATTCTTGGAGATGTTGATAAAGAAAAAGCTGATATCTTAAGAGAAGCTGATGATATCTTTATTAAAGAGTTAAGAGCTGCTGATTTATATAACAAAGTTAGCCAAGCTTTCGTAGTACTTCTTCCTGTTAAATCTGTTGGAGTAATGGGTGACGAAAGAACTTATGAATATACTGCTGTTTTAAGATCAGCTAACACTATTGACTTTATGACTGCTACTTGGTCTAGATTACCATATGAGTTTTTAGATAAAGTATCTAATAGAATCATAAACGAGGTAAAAGGAATCAATAGAATGACTTATGATATTTCATCTAAGCCACCTGCTACTATTGAGTGGGAATAGTATTTCAAAGTTAAATAACTTTTATAAATAAAGGTGTTTTGATACACAATTTATTGAGTGGGTCCAAAGTGGTCCCGAAATGTTTTAAGAGGTAGAATAAATCTACCTCTTTTTTATTTTTATCCAATTTTTTTATCTATATCTTCTAACTTTTTAACAATGCTATCCATCGTTT
>JBOFYP010000015.1:0-1170 GCA_051654725.1 Cetobacterium sp. | reverse complement strand
AAATTTTTTCTTTGTCTATTTAGTCCATTTTCCCTTTTCATTTGCAATTAGTAACTCCTTTTCTAAGTTTGAAATATCTACTTTTACTAATTCATTCACACCAGATGTTGCAACCAACGTTTTTACTCTTAAATAGTTTTGACTATATCCATATGAGCATCCATCTTCTTTAATCTCTTCAACTAAAACTTGAAGCTCTTTTCCGATATATTTTTCTCTTCTTTCTTTTGCCATCTCTTTTCTTAAAGCTTCTAACGCTTCAGCTCTTTTTTTCTTTACATTAACATCAACTTTATCAGTAAATGTATTTGCTAAAGTTTTTTCTCTATCTGAGTATTGGAAAACATGTAAATCTGAAAACCCTATTTTTTTAATAACTTCATATGTATTGTTAAACATCTCATCTGTTTCTCCTGGGAAACCAACAATTACATCTGCTGTATACTCCATCTCTTCAACATTATCCCTAAGTTTCATTAATCTTTCTTGAATAAGTTCAGCTCCATAATTTCTTTTCATTCTTTCTAAAACTGTATCATCGCAAGATTGTAAAGATATATGAAGGTGTGGCATAAGTTTTTGATTTTTTTTCATAATTTCTATGAATTCATCAGAAATTTTATCTGGATACATAGAACCTATTCTAACTCTTTCAACACCTTCTTGTTTTACAATTTCTTGTAAAAGAATTTCTAAGTTTACATCTGATTTTAAGTCTTCTCCATAAGCGCCTAAATTTATTCCAATGATTATAAATTCTTTAAACCCTTCTTTCGTTAAAACTTCAACCTCTTTAAGTATACTTTCTAAAGAACGTGATCTGCTTTTACCTCTTCCAAATGGGATTTTACAATACGAACAGAAATTATTACATCCATCTTGTATCTTTATATACGCTCTAGACATCTCTCTCAATGTTGCAAACTCATATTCTTCGTAAGCTCTTTCTTCAAATATATTCTCTGATAATATTTTTGATTTTTTATTATCAATATCCTTGATAAAATCAACTAAACCACTTTTATTACTATTTCCAACAACAAAATCAATCTCTTCAATTTCTAATAACTCTTTTGAATTCGTTTGAGCATAACATCCTGTTACAATAACAATTGAGTTTGGATTCATTTTTTTTGCTCTTCTTAATACATTTCTTGTTTTTTTATCAGC
>JBOFYP010000014.1:0-8674 GCA_051654725.1 Cetobacterium sp. | reverse complement strand
TTTATAAAGTTTCAATTCCGTAACAGAATTTATGTCTGAAGAATAGCATATGTGGTGAATGCATTCCAATAGAAAGAACTTCTGTATGTGGATGATATGTTGCTGAGAATGGTTTATCAAATTTTCCAAGTGATACTGCATTTCCACCGATATACACACATGACATATTGAAGAACCCTTCATCAAACATCTCTTCTTTTATCAAAAGATGAGCATAAGTAGGTGATTCAATTAATAGCTTTTCAATATTAGCAATTTTTAATATTTTCATTAAAGAAGGGATATTAGGTGTATTTCCACTTCCAGTTAATATTACTATTGTTTTTCCATTCTCAATCTCTCCAAAAGATTTTTTTACCTTTTCAATATCGATTGAATGAATATCATTAACAGGTCCTATTATCTCTATATCACTCATAGATTCCTTTAAATATTCGTATGCACTTTCTGCTGCAGAGATTACAGATGGGATATCTTTTCTAGTGAAAATAATATGATTTAAAGGGATATCTTTGGCATCTGTTGAAACAACTATGTTTACAGGTATTTTTCTCTCTCCTTTTTCAACTCTATAATCTTCTAAATCCTGATCCCAACAATGACCAGTGTAATCTTCCTCTATTGTTATAGATTTTGCTCCAAGAATAACAGCATCAGATGCTCCTCTTAAAACCTGTAACCACCAAAAATCTGTTAATCCTCCTGCTCCAGCAAAATGATTTCTTCCAGCTACTTCAAATGCTCCTGGATAATCTTCATAAGCTAATTTTCCATCAACTGTTGTTACAAAAGACCCAAATATATATGGTCTATCTTCTGGTACTGTTGGGAAATTTAAAGTTGTCCCGTAAACCTCTTTTACTTTTGGACTATCTATTCCAACTGTTGTAAAACTGTTTAACTTCTCATTTGAATATATATTAGTTAATTTCATTATATCTTTATTGAACTCTTTTTTTATCAACATCTACTTTACCTCGCTTTTGTGTGTGAAATTTAAAACTGCTAAAATTATTGCTATTATAATATAGATAATAGTGTACTGTACATTTGCAAATAACATTATATTTCCAGAATGAATCAATCCTATAAAACTTCCTAATGCAGCTGTTAAAAATACTGAACTTGAAGCTAACCATTTATTATCTATTATGAACACTAATCCTGCTGTCCAAAGAATCGCTGTTATCGTTGATCCTTGAGCTAAAGGTAGTAAATTTGGTGCTAAATTTAAAACCTCTTTTCCCATCATATTTGAAATAACTTCAAATACAGGTATAATCAATGCCATTGAAAGTGCAGAATAATACTTTGTATCACTACTTGCAAAAGTTTGAGCTATTGAAACCAAAGCTATAAATACTAAAATTCCACCAACAGAAGCTATTGGTATTAAACTACTAATTACTGCAAATGAACCAGTTAACCCTAGCACTAAATATATCATTCCTGTTGCTAAAGAGTATCCTGTTCCTGCATCTATCTCTTTCCAAGTGTTATACCCAAAGAAAATTGTGAATGGGAATGGATTTCCTAAGAAAGATGATAGTAATGAGAATATTCCTGTTCCTATTATAACTTTTTTCTCACTATAATTATGACCCACTGCTTTTGCTTGACCTAATCCCAATATAACATTAACAACATCTCCAATACCAAAAGCTATTATAACTGGTAAGAATGGTAATGTTTTTTTGAATATCTCAACATTTAAAAAATCTATTGCTATACTAGGTAGATATATAGATATTGTGTTAAATGAATCTGTTAATGCCTTTACTGATAGTACACTTTCTGGTGTAAATCCTGCAAAAACTCCTATCCATCCTAAAATTGTTCCAAATGTTATTGCAATCAATACCGCTGGTAATTTTGTTTTTATGTTTCCAAGGTATATTATAAATATAATAAATGATGAAACTATTCCTATTAGTGGCATAGTTACAACCGAACCATTAATAACATTTATTCCTAAAAAAGCTAATGCTGCTCCTGCTAGAGCTCCAAAAATAGATTCTCCTGGTAGTATTTTCATTAAAAATGGTACTATCCAAGCTCCAAATATAAATACTATTGAACCTAAAAAGTTAGCCATTACTGTTACTTTCAATGCTGTTTCTGGAGTATCATTTCCTAAAACTACAAAGAATATTGCAAACAAATATATAAAGAAACGATAAGCTGAAACTCCTCCAGGAATAGCAACATAGCTTTCATCACCAGTTTCTTTTTTCATTTTTTCACCTAAATACCAATAATAGATATGTAATCCTAAAACCGAAACTCCTAGACCACTCATTACTTTACCAAAGATTATCTCTTTCGGTAATAGTGAAAGTAATACTCCTACAGCTATTACAATTTTTGTAAAACCATCAAAAAACACACCCATAGTTGCATCAAAATCAGATTTTTTCCAAACTAATCTCATAAACCCCTCCTCTAAATATATTGAAATAAAAAAAACCACCTTATCAAAATAAAGTGGTAAAAAAAAATACCTCTTATCCTTTACTTTGACAAGAGATACTTTCAGATCAATACAAATTAATGTAAGGGGTAACAGTATCTATAAATTTATATTACCAAAAATTCGTTTTTAAGTCAAATGTTTTTTAAAAAATACATTTTCAGAAAAAATTACAGATAAATCAAAAGTACGTATTATAAAAATTTATTTACTTTTTGAAAAAAATATTGTATTATTTTATTATAAAGATATATAAAGTGATGATAGGCTGGTAACCAGGAGCTGAATATATTATTCTTGTTAATTTACATTATGAATATAATAAAAGCCATCTTATTTTATTTATAAAGGTGGCTTTTGTTATGTTTGGTCTTACCAACCTAACATAATAATGTAAATTGACAAGGAGGTGCTTATTGTGGAGCAATTAATATTGTTTACAGGCTTATTGATTATACTTTGTATAGTTAAAAATTAAGCACCAAGAATGTTCTCGAGAATATTCAAAGGGTCACTCTTAAATGAGTGACTTTTTTATTTTAAATAAAAAATCCACCGTTTATTGGTGGATTTTTTTATACAAATTTTAAAATTGACTCTATTAAAAATACATACATAAACAGATTTTCAGATACATCAATACTTAAATCTAAATCAACATCTAGTATACCTCTACTATCACTTTTTAAATTTTCACCTATAAATATATAATTTAAACCATTAGGTTTATAACACTCTAACAGTTCTAAATTCTCTTTCGATAAAGTTTTAGCAACTATAAATATACTGTCAGAACTTTTAAATCCATCTAAAACCTTAAGGTTAATCTCTCGACTTGTATTTAAAAAAATATTTTTTCCACATGATAACAATTTTGAATAGATAAAACGCTCTAAATTAAGAAAACCATCCTCTGTAATCAACATTATTTTATCACTATTTTTCAAATATTTAGAGATTACTAATATATTTTCAAAAGTAACTGTTGGAGGCAGCGAAAATATATTTTCTTTGCAAGCAGCCAAAAGTCTTTCGAAGAAAGAATTTTCCTCTTCTAAATAGGTTCTATTTTTATTCAAATCAATTTTCATATCTAAAAAGCCAGTGTATCCTAGCTTTTTAGCCAATCTAATGATTGAAGGAGCACTCACTCCTGATTTTTCAGCTAAATCCATTACATTATATTTCTTTACTAACACTAAATTTTCTTTTATATATTGAACTAATTTTTTTTCACTCTTAGTTAATTCATCCTCTATCCCTTCAACTTTTAAAAAAAACATTCTACCAACCTTTTAAGTATTTTTTATTTTCCTTTATAACAGAGTCGAGTGCTTTTTTTGCTAAAGTTCCGCTATTAACTAATGGATTTATTGTCAAAGCTTGCAATGCTTTTCCATAATCACAATTTATAGCTGCATCTATTACTAACTTCTCAAAAGTTTTAAGCAAAGCTACTTCTGTGCTTGCTGAAAGTGGTAGTTCTGTTCCTATTAAAGGTATAGCTCCACTACTTGTAATATATGCTGTTGTTTCAATAACACTGTCATCAGATATAGATTTTATTATACCATTATTTTGGACATTTACAACCATTAAACTTTTCTTATCATTGTAAATTGAAGATATTAATTCACAAGCTGCCTCAGAATAATATGCTCCTCCTCTACTCTCAAGCTCTTTTGGTTTTTGGTTTAAATTTTCATCTTTATATATCTCAAATAACTTATCCTCTACCTCTTTTACAAATTCAGCACGAGTTTTATGATTTTCATAATCTTTCAACTGTTTTGTAAGCATATCCCCTCTCATATAGTAGTACTTATGGTAAGGACAAGGCATCATACCTACCTCTTTTATCTGCTCTTCAATCCAAGGTGTAGAGTCTATATTTTTAGGATTAAACTTATCTGATAGTAATAGTTTTGGTAAAATCTCCTCTATCACATCACGTCCTTTATAATAAACATGTTTTCCCCATACATAATGGTTTAATCCAACCGCATGGAATATGAAATCGTCGCTTCCTAAAACCTCTTCAACAGCTTTTTTCATTCCCACAGGAACATTACAAAGTCCAATACATTTTACTTTTGTGTTATTTAAAACAGCCTCTGTTACCATTCCACTCGGATTAGTAAAGTTTATAAGCCAAGCTTCTGGACATAACTCCTCTATATCTTTACAGATATCTAATATAACTGGTATTGTTCTAAGAGCTTTCGCCATCCCTCCAACACCGTTTGTTTCTTGCCCCATCATTCCTAATGATAACGGAATTCTTTCATCTCTTATTCTAGCTTCTAAAAGCCCAACTCTAAATTGAGTTGTTACAAAATCAGCATCTTTTAGTGCTGCTCTTCTATCTAATGTTAAAGTTATCTTCCAATCTAATCCTGCTGCTTCTACCATTCTTTTAGCTAGTTTACCAACTATCTCTAACTTCTCTTTTCCATCCTCTATATCAACAAGAACTATCTCTTTAATCGGTAGCTCTGCTGCTCTTTTGATAAACCCCTCAATAATCTCTGGAGTATATGATGATCCCCCTCCAATTGTTGCTATCTTCAATCTTTTTTTCATTTTTTAACCTCCGAATTAAATATTAATCCAATAGTAATTTTGCCCCGTAGTCATTCGTATATTTTCTTTCTACAAAATCGATTCCTAAAATTTCCAACTCTTTTAAAAGTCCTTTTCTAACAGAGGTTTCATTTTCTATTATACCTCCAGCAAATCCAACTCTATTGCATCGGCTAGTTTTTTTAAGATTAACTATTAACTCTTTTAAAGCTGCTATATTGTTTTCGACAATAACTTTACATATTTTATTTTCACTATTTCTTAATACAACACCAGCCATTTTAGCAATATCACCCTTTTGGCTAGAATATACCCATTTCAATAGTGCATCTATTGTTTCTACTTCTGCTATCTCGAATATCTCAGCCTTTAACTTTTCAGATACAGCCTCGCCAGAATCTATATTTTTGAAAATAGTTTTTAATAACTCTAAACCTATAGAGTATCCACTACCTTCATCCCCTAAAATATGTCCTAGTCCACCTTTTCTATATAGCTTTCCATCCTTTAAAGCGAATCCTATACTTCCCGTTCCACTTATAACGAGCATACCATCCTCTTTACCATGAGTAGCAAGGAGTGCTATATGTGCATCATTACTAACAGAGTATTTTTTGAAATTTAACTCTTTTAAAATACCCTCTAACTTTTGAATATCCTCAGCTCTTCCAGCTCCAGCAGCACCAACACCTATAGAGATGTTTTCTGCTGAAATATTAAACTCTTTTAACATATTTTGAAACTCTTTCAAAATATTTTCTCTACTAACAACTTGGAGGTTCATAGGACCACCTAAAAAGTGCCCTAGAACCTCCATCTCTTTGTTGTATATAGTAGCTGTTGTCTTTGTTCCCCCGCCATCAACGCCTATATAATACATATTATTTTGTCTCCTCTTTCAGTATAAACTTTTCCCAAGGCTCTATAGAATCTAGAAGATATAGCTCTTCCTCTCTAACTCTTCCTACAACATTTGTTTTTCCTGTGTTTTCCATATCTTTTTTAGCAATCTGTAACTCTCCAGCATAGTGACCATAAAGTGAACTTTCAACAATTAGGTCTCCTCTTTTGATATCTACAGCATTGAAAACTGGGAAGTGATGTCCTTTATATTTTACTCTTGATTGAGTTGATCTGATTAAACTCTCATTTACATCTCCTCTATTGAAATGTAAGAAGTTTAATACAATATTTTTTTCTACTTCTGGAATTCCATCCACGAGAGTAACTGTTAAATCTAGCATAGTTCTCTTTACTTCACTCATTCTTCTAAGCTCATCTTCACTTGCATAGCAATTTGAAATAATAACAGTATCAATACCCTCTTTGAAAAGGTCTTTTGTTGCTATTTCGATAGGTAGGTATCTATGTTCTTCTAAAGTACATAGACCCTCATCTACTGGCCAAGGACCAAAGCTTGCATTTCTAGAGTTTACAAATGCTGAAGTAACTAAACCATGTTTTTTAAAGTTCTCATTACATTTCTGGAAATGTTTTCTTGGTAATCCAGTGTGTCCATGAGGGTAGAAGTTATGGCACCCTAGCAGATTATGGCTGTCTGGTTTGTAATCCATGATTGTATCTACATACTTTGTATCGTTACTCATATTGATTTCTATTTTTAAATCGTAAGGATTGAAAGTCATAAGTGATTCTTCACTTCCAGTGTATCCAACATCTAAACGGATACCGTAAGCGTCTAAATCCTTAAAGAATTTTAAATCTGAATATGATATATTCAATTCAGAAAATATCTTAGGACTTACATCAGCTATAACTTTGAATCCTAGAGAGTTAGCATAAGCTATAGTTTCTTTAAAATTATTAACTATAGTTTCTTTATCTCCTTCAACTGATAATAAACAAGTAAATATTCTAGTAAAACCATATTTTGAAGCTAATTTTATATACTCTTTATCTTTTTGTAACTCTGAATGTCCTGGATATATTGAAATTCCTAACTCTCTCATGGTACTCTCCTATTTGTTTTCTAATTTTTCTAATCTTTCGTTCATTTTGAACATAGTTTCATTCATTTTTACTAATCTTTTTATTAACTCTTTTTCAGAAATTGCTGTCATTAAATGATCTTGAGCATGAACGAATACCATAGATATTGGTGTAGGCTCTCCTGCTGCTTCTTTCTGAATTAAATCTGTTTGAACATAGTGAGCTTTATGAATTGCACTCTCTGCTTCTTTCAATTTAGCCAATGCTTCTTCAAAGTTTCCTTTTTCAGCTTCACCTAAAGCTTCATAAGCTAAACCTCTACACTCTCCTGCTTGTCCAACTATTGTGAATATTATCTCTTCTAACTCTTCTGTCATCTCTATCATTTTACGCCTCCTGTAATGTTTCTTCTTCTATCTCTTGTGCTGCCATTTTTGTATCATATGCTTTCATAAACGGATAATATACCGCTCCCATTAGTACTATATTAAATAAACATAGTGCAACTGCTCTTAAATCTCCACCAGTAGCAAGATATGCTCCGATTGGTGCTGGGAAAGTCCAAGGTGCTAAGATAGCTGGTCTTGAAACTAAGTTTAGTGACATAACTGTATATGAAACTATTGTTGCTAAAACTGGTCCTAATACAAATGGTATTGTAAAGAATGGGTTTAGCATAATTGGTAATCCAAATATGATTGGTTCATTTATATTGAAGATAGCTGGTAAAATTGTAGCTTTACCTAAATCTTTTAAATACTTTGATTTTGCGAACAGTAAGAAGAATACTAATCCTAAAGTTCCTCCTGATCCTCCAATCCAGATAAACCATTGGAAGAAAGGCTCTGTTGTAATGTATGGTAAAACTTTATCTCCAGCTTGCATAGCATCAGCATTAGATGTAAGCATCTCCAACCAGATTGGTCTTGCCATAGCTCCGATAACTGATACTCCATGTATTCCAGCTGTCCAAAGCATAGTTATTAATAAAACCATTATTACCGCTCCAACTGGAGTATCTACTATTCCTTTTAAAGGATTGAAAATACTGTTGAATAGGTTATGGATATCAAATCCAGCCATTATAAATACTAACCAGCAGAAGAACACAACAGCAACTGTTGGAAAAAGAGCTTCAAACGATCTAGCAACAGAATCAGGTACACCCTCTGGCATACTGATAGTGATACCTTTTGTTTTAAAGAATCTTAAAACTTCTACAGCAAATATAGACATTACAATACCTACAAATAGTCCAGCTCCACCTAATTTACTCATAGGTAGTACAAATCCAAGAGACTCCCCAGTTCCTGAAGTTGCAACCGAAGGAACAATTGTCATAAAGTATGCTAGTAATCCCAATGTTCCACCAGAAACTCCATCTAATTTATAACTCTTCGATAAACTATAACCAATATTATAAGTTGCATAGATAGCAACTAATCCCATAGTGATTCTAAAAGGTATTAGGATATTTCCTATATTCTTTTGAATCCATAAAAACATAGACATACTCTCTTTCCACGCAGCTGGTACTGGTGGGAAAGCTATTATTAAAAAGAAACTTCCAACTATTGTTAAAGGTATTGTTGAAACCATACCATCTCTTACTGCTTTTAAATGTCTCTGCTCAGCCAACTTTGTCATTGGCTTCATGAAAACATTTTCTAT
>JBOFYP010000013.1:0-4553 GCA_051654725.1 Cetobacterium sp. | reverse complement strand
TTGATACAAGATTCATCACCAAAAAAAACATTGTATCTACCATTTTTAATTTTATCTATTTGATAAGAGATATTTTTTGAATTCAATCTGTTTTGAACAAATGTCAAAAGATCCTCTGAAATTGTATGTAAAATAAGGTTTCTAATACCTTTTTCATATTCGTATATATGATGTACAAAAACTTGCATGTCGTCCTCCTAAAATCTGATATAATTATGTTACCATAGAATTGTTTTATAGTCAATTACTTTTATAATCAAAGTAATTTTTAATAAGAAAACACCTTTTTTCAAACTAGGTGTCTAAATGTAACAAAAAGGTGTTTATTATATCTATAAGATTAATGTTTTCAAGAGATATCATATTTATCTTTATTGTTTATATCAAAACTTTTACGAATAAAAACATTATGCTTTTCTCCAATTTGTTCTAAATATGCTAAATATAATTGTTCATATTGTTCAAAACTTATTTTTATTTTTTCAAGATTGTTTTTAAAAATAATGTTTTCCATTTCAAATTCTTGAATACTATTTTCATACTCCAATAACTCTTCCTCACCTAAAGATTTTTTCTTTTTAATTGGTACGATAATTTTCTTTTCTTTTTTATTTTTCCAAATGAATTTTAACGACTCAACTTTTACACCTTTTTTAATTTTTTCTAATTTTAAATCTGAAAAATATGGTTCCAATTGCTCCAATATTGGTGACAAAACTTTTTGGTCAATACTTCCCATTTTATAGCTTTCAGGAATATTAAGCATTTTTTTAAATTCGTCTATTTTTATAATATACCAATTGTTATTATTAGCTTTATCAAACTGCTTTAGTAGTTTAAACATATTTTTTGAATAAGAACTTTTTAAACTAATAAAATCTATTAAATCAAATTTTGTAAATTTTGTAATATCATTAAGAATAAATCTATAATCTTCGTTTACTTTTATAGAGATTTCTCTTTCTTCTTTTTTTATTTTATAACTTGTAAATATTGTGAATCCTTCTATGTAATTTTCATTTTCAATTTGCATAGTTATGTTCAAAAGTTTCTTATAAGTATTTTGCAAATCTTTTGTAAATCTGTCTAAATTTCTATTAGAGTAATTTGATAATTCTTTTAATTCTTGAAAAGATAAAGAAATTTCGTTTGTTCCTTGATTTTTCATCTTATAACAAATCGAAAAAAATAAATCTAATTCTTTTTCTTTAAATTTTCCAAAATTCAACTCATTCATTTTGCTATCATACTCAACTATTCTTTTCATTTATAATACTCTCCAATTTTTATTTTTATCTGATTTTATCAAAAATTTTCAAATCAATCAACACCTTTTTTCAAACTAGGTGTCTAAATGTAACAAAAAGGTGTTGATTGTGTAACAAAAAGGTGTCGATTATGTAACAAAAGGGTGTTTATTATGTAACAAAAAGGTGTTTATATACCCCTGGCAGGCATTGATTTTAAAGGGCTGCTGGAGAGCTAATACTTATTAATACTATATAATACTTATTAATAGAAAAAGAATGAAAAAAATTAAACACTTTAAGTAATCTTTTTAGAAGATTAAATTTATATATGATTTTTCTTAAAAGAGTGTTATAATAATGGATAAGCAAAAAATATATGTAAGATGGAGAAAAGATGAACTTTAACGAATTTAATTTTAAAAAAGAGATAATGGCACAAATTACTGCTGTTGGTTATAAAGAAGCTACACCTATACAAACTGAAGCTATCCCTGCTATTTTATCAGGAATTGATATACTTGGTCTTGCTAAAACAGGAACTGGAAAGACTGCTGCTTTCGTACTTCCTATTTTAGAGAAGATTGCTACAACTAAGGGAAAAGGAAAAGGTATCAGAGCTGTAATAATTGCTCCTACAAGAGAACTTGCTGAGCAAATTAACAATACAATTTTACAATTAGGAAAAGGTATCAACATCAGAACGTTAGCTGTTTACGGTGGAACTTCTGTTAAGAAGCAAGTAGATGCTTTAAATGCTGGAGTAGATATCATTGTTGGATGTCCAGGAAGAATTTTAGATCATATAGTTCAAGGAAATATAGGATTAAGTAAAGTTGAATTCCTTGTATTAGACGAAGCTGACCATATGTTAGATATGGGATTCTTAAAAGATATCGAGAAAATTGTTAAGCATACTCCTAAGAAAAAACAAACTTTATTCTTCTCAGCTACTATGCCGAAAGAGATTAAAGCTCTTGCTTTCAGAGTTTTAGAAAAAGATCACAAAACAATTGAAATTGAATATAAAGATCCAGTTAAATTAATAGAGCATGAGTTATTCCATGTTGAAAATGATGATAAAAAAGCTAAACTTGTAGAAATTTTAGAAACTCCAGAAATAGAGTCAATCATAGTTTTCACAAACGGTAAGCATAAAGCTAAATACCTTAGTAGAATTTTAGAAACTAGAGGATTCAAAGCTGTAAACTTCCAAGGAAACTTATCTCAAAATCAGAGAGATGCTGCTTTATCTGGATTTAGAAATGGAACTTATAACATCCTTGTAGCAACTGATATCGCTGCTAGAGGTCTTGATATTCCTCAAGTTACTCACGTTATAAACTATGACCTTCCTAAAACTCCTGAAGCTTTTACACATAGAAGTGGAAGAACTGGAAGAGCAAATAAAAGTGGAATTGTTATGTCATTCGCTTCTTCTGAAGAGAAAAAGTTATTAACTGATATAATCAAAACTAACAACACAGTTTTCGGAACAGTTCACGGTGAAGAGTGTACTAACCCTAGAAAACCTAAAGAATCTTTCTTTAAAAACAAAACTAAGAAAGAGTTTGAGCCTAGCAAGAAATCAAAGTTTGGTTCTTCAAGCAAACCATCATCAAATAGATCTTACTCAGACAGATCGTCTTCTTCTGATAGACCATCTTCAGACAGACCATCTTCTGGAAAAACATACAGTGGTAGAAATAAATCTACTAGACCAGCTTCAACTAGAAGTACTGAAAAGTAAAAAAAATATATCCTCGGTCATGACCGAGGATATATTTTTTTTTACATAACCTTAGTGTTTCCAACAGAAGATAGCGAAAATTATACAAACCAATATTGTAAAAATGATATATAGATAATCTATTTTCACCATTTTATAATCTCGTAATCTTGTTCTTTTTATTCCATTTCCATAACCTCTAACTTCCATAGAAGTAGCCAAATTTATAGCATTTTGAATTCCAGATATTACAATTGGGAAAAATAAAGTTGTTATATTTTTTACTTTTTCTTTATTCGACATAAAACTATAATCAATCCCTCTTGCTTTTTGTGCTAAAAGAATTCTTCGTCCCTCTTCTTGGAGCATAGGAATAAATTTAAATCCTAAAGCTGTTACAACTCCAATTGATTCAACAGGAACACGAAAAATTTTTAAAGGCGAAAGAGTTTTCTCTATCACAAATCCAATCTCTCTTATCTCCATTTTTGAAATCATAGATGTACCTAAAAATATTATTATTAGAATTCTAAAAACTGAAACAAATATAAAATTAGGACTCTGTTCTATAAATATTAGATTTACAAAAATCATAGAAAAAAGTAAACTTAAAGAGTATTTTAAAACTATCTTTAACTTTGAAAATTGAACAGAAAAAAGCTGCATCTGATAGCCAATAAATGGTAAAATTATTAAAATTTGATAATACCTTTTTATAAAACTAAGAGTTATTATATAAATTATTGTTGTATAGAAAACTGTTCTTGGGTCAAATTTATATTTTTTCATAATTTTAAAGCCCCTTTAAGAATTCATCTATACTTTTAGAATTCTCTGATTTTATATCGTATTTTTCCATAACTTTACAAAATTTTAAAAAGTCAGAATCTGAATCTTTTAAAACATCTAGAGGAGCTCCAGAAGCTATTATTTTACCTTTATCTACCCGAATAACATTATCTCCATACTCTAAAACATCCTGTAAAAGATGGGAAATTTGAATAATTGTTACTCCTGAATCTCGTAAATTTTTTAAAATATTAAAAAACAATTGTTTCTTCTCTAAATCCAAACCAGCAGTTGGTTCATCTAGTAGTAAGATATTTGGTGAATTTATTAAGACTGAAGCAAATGCTACAAATCTTTTCTGTCCACCACTCAACTCATATGGAGACCTATCTAAAATATCTTCTGAAATACTTAATGTTTCTAAGACATCTTTTAAACGTATTTCAATCTCATTTTCAGGAATTCGCTTTTTTTGAAGTGAATAAACTATCTCTTCTCGAATAGTGCTGTTAAAAAATTGTTTTTCTGTATACTGAAACATAAATCCAGAGTTATCTCGATACTCTTTTAAATTTTCTAAAATTGATAAATCTTTACTTTTCCAAAGTATCGTTCCAGCAGTACTTTTAAGTAAAACTGCAATTGTTCCGAGTAATGTCGATTTTCCCGAACCTGTTGAGCCTGTTATAAAATTCCAAGTTCCAGCTTTGATATCCAAATCTAAATTTTGAATTACAGACTCTTCATAACCAGAGCTTACTCTCTTTAAAGAGATTTCCATAAATGCT
>JBOFYP010000012.1:0-1223 GCA_051654725.1 Cetobacterium sp. | reverse complement strand
TCTAGCTCACTTTTTTCTAAAACTTCAACTTTCGGCTCTGCTACTTTTACAACTTTTTTATCCAATTTTTCTTTTTTAGATTGAATAATATCTTTTACTTTAGAATTTAGAATCTTAGAAAAACTAACTATCTCGGATTCATATTTTGAAAGCTCGTTTAAAGCTTTTATTACATCTTTTTCATCATATCTCTGAATTATCTTGTCCATAGCCTTTTGAGAGTAACTAGTATCTATATATCTATTTTTACGAGCTTTTAGAATAGTAGCTTTCATTTTTTCAGAAATTTCATTCTCTAAAATATCTATTACATTTTTTTCCACTTTGAAAAATTTAATTTTGTCAATCTTACGCCCTAAACGTTCCTCTAAAAAATGATATTCGAATTTTTGATCAAAATCATTTAACTCTTTCAAAGCTTTTTCGAGCACATTTCTTTTAAACTCATAATAAATTTGATATTTTTGAGATGTTCCAGTCAACTCTTTTAATTCATCAACTGTGAAAATTGGAATATTTATTTTTTCATATTTCTTAAATATATCATATAAAATAACACTATATACACATCTAAAAGCTCTTTTTTCAAGCAATTTGATTGCTGTATAATATAAACTTTCTTTTTTACTTTCATCTTTTAACTCTAACGCTTTGAATATAGGTTCTGGAATTTGAACAAAAATTCCTTGTTCTCTTTTTTGAAATACAGCTAGAAGATTGAAAGCACCCCAGAGTTTACCTTTTGCATCTCGACTTTCTATTCTTGTTTGTTGAAGAGAATCCAAATACTTATATATTTCATCATGGTTATTCTCTAAATTGACAGCTTTCAAAATATCAGATGCAGATATAATCATTCTGTCAGTTTTTTCTTTTTGAAATCTATGTAAAATATAATCATATGCAAGCAATCCTTGCAAAGTTATTGGTACACCTGTTATTTCTATTAATTGATTCGGTTTGAAAAGAGTTAAATCTTTAATTTTCATAAAATCCTCCAATAATATATGAATAATTTTATTATACTATAACTACGTAATTTCTTCAATACAGTTTCTACGTAGAAAAGATTTATTTTTCCATGTTTAAGATTTATTTTACCGCTTTAAAGATTTATTTCTACGTAGTTAGGATTTATTTCTACGTAGATGTAGTATCTGAGCCATTGATTTTGCTGAGGATTCAGAACCCGTAAATACTGTAAATACTATAAATATTACAAA
>JBOFYP010000011.1:0-18125 GCA_051654725.1 Cetobacterium sp. | reverse complement strand
AAAAATCATTTAGAATGGATTGAGGAAGATTTAACAAAATATAAAAATTTAGAAATTAATTTTGATTTAACTTTAAAAGAGGTTGTAGAAAAAAGTAAAATTGCAGTAGCTGCATCAGGAACTGTAACGTTAGAACTAGCTCTATTAGGTATTCCAACTATAGTTGTATATAAAACTAGTTTTATAAATTATTTTATAGCAAAAAACATATTAAAAGTTGGTTTTGTATCTTTACCAAATTTAACTTTAAACAAAGAGGTGTTTCCTGAATTACTTCAAAAAAGATGTAATCCAGATGAGATTGAAAAAAATATCGAAATACTTTTAGAAAATTTAAACACTGTAAATCAAAATATAGAAAAAATTAGAGAAAAACTTTCAGGAGTAGATATTACAAAAAAGTATGCCCAATTTTTATTGAAAGGAAAATAGAATGGAAAAAATTAACAACTTAGATTCGAAAATAATGGGGTTTTTTAAAAATAAATCTTTAAAAACTTTTTTAAAATATAGTTTAAAGTATAAGGTAGCTATGATAGGAGTAATACTTTTATCAACAGTAACATCACTGATGAGTGCTGTTCCAGCTTGGCTTAGTAAATACTTAATAGATGATGTTTTAGTTAAAAAAAATTCTAAAATGATGACTATAGTTATAGGAGCAATATTTGTTTCTACAATAATAAAAGTTATTACAAATTATTTTGCAGATATTTCATCAGGATATATTACAGAAAAGATAAGAAGAGATATCAAAATAGATGTGTTTTCACATTTACAAAAATTACCAATTGCTTATTTTAAACAGAATAAACTCGGAGATCTTATGGCAAGATTATCAGGGGATTCAACAACATTAGGAAGAATTGGATTTATGCTATTTGATATGCTAAAAGAGTTTGTAACAGTTTTAGCATTATTAGTTAGAATGTTCCAAGTTGATGTTATTTTAGCACTGATATCATTAACAGTTTTACCAGCAATACTTTCACTTGTAAAAAAGTATACTAAAAAAATTAGAAAATCAGGTAGAGTTAGACAAGATACTGTTGGAGATGTAACTGCTTTTATTCAAGAATCGTTATCGGGAATATCTGTAATTAAAGGGTTTAATAGAAGTGATAAAATTATAGATGAATATAGAGATGTAACTCAAGATGAGTTTGATAAAATTTATAAAGCAACAAAAATAAAAGCCAAAGTTTCTCCAATAAACGAGATACTTTCAACGTTGATGATATTACTTGTAGCTGCATATGGTGGATATCAAATAATTGTGACTGAGGCTATGACACCAGGAGATTTAATATCGTTTATAACTGCTATTGGACTTATGCAACAGCCTTTAAAGACACTAATAAAAAGAAATAGTGAACTTCAAGAAGCATTACCATCTGCAGATAGAGTTATAGAAATTTTTGATGTGCACCTAGAAATTGATTCTATTTCTGAAATTCCAAAAGCTGTACCAGAAATAATTAAAACTATCAACTTCAAAAATGTAGATTTTAAATATGATGATGGAGATGAAAGAGTTTTAAAGAACTTTAATTTAAATATTAAAGCTGGAGAAGTTGTAGCATTAGTTGGTAAAAGTGGAAGTGGAAAAACAACTTTAGTTAATTTGCTACCAAGATACTATGATATAACATCTGGAAGTATAAATATAAATGATATCGATATCAGAGAGATGTCTTTAGAAAAATATAGAAATCATATAGGAATAGTGCCACAAGAAACATTCTTATTCAGTGGAACTATTGGTGAAAATATTGGATTTGGAAAAGATAAAGTTAATTTTGATGAGATAATAAATGCAGCTAAAATGGCAAATGCATATAACTTTATAATGGAACTGCCAAATAAATTTGATACAGAGGTCGGAGAGAGAGGAGTACTTCTTTCTGGAGGACAGAAACAAAGAATAGCAATAGCTAGAGCTTTAATACAAAATCCAAGTATAATGATACTAGATGAAGCAACTTCAGCATTGGATACAGAATCAGAAAGATTAGTACAAGATGCTTTAGATAAATTAATGAATGGAAGAACAACATTTGTTATAGCCCACAGACTTTCAACAATTTTGAATGCTGATAAAATTGTTGTTATGGAAAATGGAGAGATAAAAGAAGTTGGAAATCACCAAGAGTTACTAAAAAATAATGGGATATATAGAAAGCTTTACGAAATTCAATTCGGTAAGATAGAATCTAAAGAATTGGAAAAAATAGAGCAGTTTGTATAGAAAGGAAGAGGAAATGATAAGAGAAGACGGAAGACAAACAAATGAAAAAAGAGCAGTAAAAGTTACAAGAAACTATACAATGTATGCAGAAGGATGCGTACTTATAGAGATGGGAAATACAAAAGTTATATGTACAGCATCAGTTGTAGAGAAAGTACCTCCATTTTTAAGAAATCAAGGTAAAGGATGGATAACAGCAGAGTATTCAATGTTACCAAGAGCAACTGGAGAGAGAAACCAAAGAGAAGCTGCAAAAGGTAAACTTGGTGGAAGAACTATGGAGATTCAAAGACTAATAGGTAGAGCTTTAAGAGCTTGTATCGATTTAGAAAAATTAGGAGAAAGAACTATTACAATTGACTGTGATGTAATACAAGCAGACGGTGGAACAAGAACTACTTCTATAACTGGTGGATTTATAGCTTTAGAAATGGCTATGAGAAGACTGATGGAAAAAGGATTATTAACAGTGAATCCAATAGTTTCTAACATAGCAGCAGTTTCTGTTGGTATGGTTAAAGGAACTCCAGTATTAGATTTAATGTATACAGAGGATTCAGTAGCTGAAGTTGATATGAATGTTATTATGAATGATAAAGGTGAATTTGTTGAAATACAAGGAACTGGAGAAGAAGCTACATTTGCTAGAAAAGATTTAAACTTAATGTTAGATTTAGCTGAAAAAGGAATCTATGAATTAATAGAGCTTCAGAGAAAAGAGATAGAAGAGGAGTTTTCAAAGTAATGAAAATATTTTTAGCCACAGGAAATAAAAAGAAAATAGATGAAATGTCAAAAATTTTAAGTGATTCAACTTTCGAAATTCTTTCTATAAAAGATGGAATAGATATTCCTGAGGTAATAGAAGATGGAGATACTTTTGAAGAAAACTCAAAAAAGAAAGCTTTAGAAATTGCTAAGTTTACTAATATGATTACAATTTCAGATGATTCTGGTCTTTGTGTAGAAGCTTTAAATGGAGAACCAGGAGTTTATTCTGCTAGATATGCAGGTGAAAATAGCGATGATGACGCTAATAATAAAAAACTTATCCAAAATTTGAACGGGATACAAAATAGAAATGCTAAATTTGTAACTGTTATAACTTTAGGAAAACCAAATGGAGAGTTTTACTCTTTTAGAGGTGAAGTTGAAGGATTAATAGTAGATGAAGCTAGAGGTAAAGATGGATTTGGTTATGACCCACATTTTTATCTACCTCATTATGAAAAAACATTTGCAGAGATGCCTGAAATCAAAAATCAAATTAGCCATAGAGCAAAAGCTTTAGAAGCTTTAAAAGATGGGATTGATAAGATATTAAATAGAGGCTAACCTAATTATTAGGTTAGCTTTTTTCACGATAAAGTTATTAGGGAGTAAAAACTATGTATTTAAAAGGTGTAGAGATTTATGGTTTTAAATCCTTTGGTGAACGTATAAGAATAGATTTTGATGGTGGAATAACATCAATTGTTGGACCAAATGGAAGTGGAAAATCAAATATATTAGATGGTATACTTTGGGTTTTAGGAGAACAATCATATAAAAACATAAGAGCAAAAGAGGGAAAAGATATAATATTCTCTGGTGGAGAGGGTAAAAAAGCAGCTAACTATGCAGAAGTTTCTCTTTTTATAGATAATAAAGATAAATTTTTTCCAATAGAAGCTGAAAATATAAAAATAACAAGAAAAATGTCTATAACAGGAGAAAACGATTATCTAATAAATGACAAAAAAGTTAGATTGAAAGATGTAGGAGAGCTATTTTTAGATACTGGAGTAGGAAAAAGTGCTTATTCTGTTATAGGACAGGGTAAAGTAGAAAGAATAATATCATCATCAAACAAAGAGATAAAAAGTATTATAGAAGAAGCTGCAGGAGTAAAAAAATTCCAATATAAAAAACTTGAGGCTGAAAAAAGATTAGAAAAAGTAGAAAATGAACTTGAAAAAATTGAATTAGTTCTAGCTGAAATAGGAGAAAATAGATCTAGAGTAGAGAAACAGTCTAAAAAAGCTGTTGAATATTTAGCTATAAAAGATGAAAAAAACCTCTTACAAAAAGGTGTATTAACTTTTGATTTAAATTCTAAAGAGGATACTTTGAAATCAGGAGCAAAAGAGCAAGAGAGACTTCAGAGTATGACAGGAACTTTAGATGAGGAGTTAAAAATAGCAGAGTTGGAGTTATCTAAAATAGATGCGAAAAGAAAAGAACTATATGATAAAATAGAAAATTTCTCTGAAAGTAATACAATTTTAAAATCTGAGATAGAAGTTTTAGAAAAAGAAGAGATTAGAACTAAAGAGAGAATGACATCTTATAATAGGGAATCTTCTCAAAAAGAAGAGGAGATTTCATCACTACAAAACAGTATAAATTTAAAATTAGAAGTTTCTCAAAAGTTAAAAGTTGAAAAAGAGAGAGTTTTAGAAAAAGTTTCTGAAATAGAGGATAAAAATAAGCAGTTTGAAAAAGCTATTGAAGAGAAAGAGAACTTGAAAAAAGATAAAGAGATTGGAATCGAACTTAAAAAAAGAAAAATAATGGATTTAGAAGTTGAAAAATTAAAGCTATTAAATGAGATTGAAAGTTCAACAAGAAGAATGAAAGGTAGTGAATTTAAAATAAACTCTCTAAAAGAAGAGGGAGAGGCATTCACTAAAAAATTAGAAGAAAATAGATTGGAATTAGATAAATCTTTAAAAAATAGAGATTTAAAAGTAAAAGAGTTAAAAGAAACAGAAGAGAGACAGATAAAATTAGAACAAGAGATAAGTGATTTAAGTAGAGACTTAAATAAATCCTCAGAACTTATTAGAAATGCTGAATTTGAAGAGAAAAGAGCATCTGCAAGACTTCAAGGTTTATACAGAATACAAGATAGCAACGAAGGGTTCTATAAGGGTGTTAAAGAGGTATTGAATGCAAAAGTAGAAGGTGTCGAAGGAGCAGTAATATCTTTAATTTCAGTTCCTGAAGATTATCAAAAAGCTATAGAAGCAGCAATTCCAGGTAATTTGCAAGATATAGTTGTTACAACAAGTGAAGTTGCTAAAAAATGTATAGGTATTTTAAAAGAAAAAAAAGCTGGAAGAGCTTCATTTTTAGCATTAGACACAATAAAAACAACCTCTATAAAAGAGATTCCAAAAATAGAGGGTGTTATAGGGAGAGCTTCAGAATTAGTGACATTTGATAAAAAATATTCTAGAGCACTAGAGATGCTATTGGCTAATATTTTAATTGTAGAAGAAACTGATACAGCATTAAAAATATTAAAAAATAATAGTTTTTCAGGAAATATAGTTACTTTATCTGGAGAGTTATTAAGTTCAAGAGGAAGAATAACTGGTGGAGAAAATACAAACTCTATAGTTAGTCAGATGTTTGAAAGAAAAAAAGAGATAACTAATTTAGAAGAGAGCATAAAAGATATGGCCTTCAAATTAAAAGAGTGGAATGAAAAAGTATCAATAATGAATATCAAACTTCAAAAATTTGAAGATGAGATAGGAAATATAGACGCATTAGAAGATTCTCTAAGAAAACAGTGCAAAATAGCAGAAGAGCTTTATAATGATTTGAAATCTAAAGTTGAGAAAATTCAAAAGGACCAAAGAGTAATTCTTATTGAGATAGCTGAAGAGGAAAATTACAGTAAAGAGTATGCTAAAAGAGTTAATAACTCTCAAAGTGAAAAAGAGATTACTGAAAAAATTGTAATAGAATTGAAAAATGAGTTAGATTTTGAAAATAGTGCAATTTCTACTTTAAATAGTGATATAAATGTTCTTAAAAATCAATTCTCAGATATTAGAATCCTTTATTTAAACAGCAAAGATAGATATATTGCAATAGAAAAAGAAGAGTCTAAAGAAGAACTTGAGAGAATAGAAATATTAGAAAAAAAGAATAAAGTTCAAAATATTTCAATGGAAATTAAAAAAGAGCTTGAAAAATTAGAGAAAAAGGCTCATACTATAGTAGAAGAGATAGAAATTAAAAATAGTAAATTTGAAAATGAAAATTTAGAATTAAAAGAGATGAAAAAAGAGGATCACACTTTAGAGATTAAATCTAAAGAGCTGATTAAAACTTCAAGAGAGATTGAATCAACGCTATTTAAAGAGAAAGAGATTTTAAATAGAGAGTTAGAAAGAAAAGATAGAATTTCAAAAGAGATAGAAGAGATATTATTGGAGTTAGAAGAGCTTTTAGAAGTAGACATTCATCCTTTAGAAGAGGAGGAAATTAAAAGCTCAAGAACTAAAGTAAGAGAGTTAGAATCAAAGTTAAAAACATTTGATTCTGTAAATATTTTATCTATTGAAGAGTTTAAACAGCTTGATGATAAATATAAATTCATTGATCTTCAAAGAGAGGATTTGGTTAAGGGAGAGAAGAGTTTATCAATTCTAATAAAAGAGATAAATGAAACAATCGAACAAAAATTCTATGAAGCATATGAAGAGATAAATAAAAACTTTAATGAGATGTGTACAGAAACTCTTGATAATTCAGAAGGAAGTTTATCACTTCACAATGGAGAAGAGTTCTCAAACTGTGGTGTTGAGATATCTGTTAAACATAAAAATAAAAAAAGACAAGCTCTTTCATTATTATCTGGTGGAGAAAAGTCTATGGTAGCAATCGCATTTATAATGGCAATCTTTATGTATAAACCAAGTCCATTTACATTCTTAGATGAGATAGAAGCTGCTTTAGATGAAAAAAACACTAGAAAATTAATTGGAAAATTAAAAGAGTTTACAGATAGATCTCAATTTATTCTAATAACACACAATAAAGAAACTATGAAAGCTTCGGATTCTCTATATGGTGTAACAATGAATAAAAAGATAGGAATTTCTAAATTAGTTCAAGTAAAAATTTAGTAAAGAGAGGAAGAGATGAAACTTTTATCGTATATATATTTTTTAATAACCTCAATACGAAATTGGCTTTACGATAAAAAGTATCTTAAAATAAATGAGATACCAGATGTTGATATTTTATGTGTAGGAAATATAACCGTTGGTGGAACAGGAAAAACACCAGCAGTTCAGTTCTTTGCAAAAAAGCTCCTTAAAATGGATAGAAAAGTTGCAATTGTATCAAGAGGATATAGAGGAAAAAGAAAAGTTGATCCACTAATAGTTAGTGATGGAAAAAATATATTGGTATTTCCAAAAGAAAGTGGAGATGAACCATATATCCATGCACTAAATTTGAAGGTACCTGTAATAGTAGGAAGAGATAGATATACAGCTTGTAAATTGGCAGTAGAAAAATTTGGTGTAGATACAATTATACTAGATGATGGATTTCAGCATAGAAAGTTAAAAAGAGATAGAGACATAGTTTTAATAGATGCAACTAATCCTTTTGGATGGGGAGCATTGCTTCCAAAAGGAACATTACGAGAAGATTTTCAAAAAGCTGGAGAGAGAGGCAGTGAATTTATAATCACAAAATCAGATTTAATATCTGAAAGTGAATTGGAAACTATAAAAAGATTTTTAAAAGTAAAGTTTAAAAAACCAGTTTCTGTAGCTAAACATGGAGTAACATCTCTATGTGATATGAAAGGAAATGCAAAACCTCTGTTTTGGGTAGCTGGAAAAAGAGTGCTACTTTTCTCAGGATTAGCAAACCCTCTTAATTTTGAAAAAACAGTAATATCATTAAACCCTGAATATATAGAAAGAGTTGATTTTATGGACCATCATAATTTTAAACAAAAAGATTTTGATACTATAAAAAGAAGAGCTCAATCTATGGATGCAGATTTTATAATAACAACTGAAAAAGATTTGGTAAAATTACCAAAGGATTTAAATATGGACAATTTATTTGTTCTTAAAATAGAGTTTACAATGTTAGAAGATAATAGTTTAAAAGGATTTGGTGAATAGAATGAAAGAAAGAATAGAAAAAAGAGTTTTAAAAGTAGTAGAAAATGCAGAGATACTTGATAAAAGAGCATATTTAACAATTGATGAAGATGGTATTTTAAATAGAAAAAGTATGAATTTTACAATACCAGCAATGGTATTTTGTGAAAATGATGATTTATTCTATACAGTTTTAAATAATGAATGCAACAAGATAGAGACAGAAAAAGCTAAAAAAATAGATAGACTTTCAAATATCTCTATAGAAAAATTAAAAGAAAATTTTGTTAAATTAGTTATAAAAGGTGAGATAGAGTTTTCAAAAAGATATGGAAAAGAGTTAGCTTTAAGAGATAAAGAGGAGTTTTTAAAAGCTTTATTTAATCTATCGTTAATGGATAATCCAAAATTTAATAAACCTTTAATGGCTTTAGCAATCGAAAAAGTTTTAAATACAGTAGGATGGATTGATGAGGTAGGTTATTTAGTTATAAGTTATTTCACAAAACAAAGATATGATTTAAGTTTCTTAGAAAATGCAACAGATTTAGATGAAATCTCTTTAATTAAAAATGACTCATTACATATAGTGGCATATAAGAAGGTTTTAGAAAGCTATAGTTATAAAAATGAAAAGAAATATAATTATATTTTGAACTCGTTAATGTCAGAAAATACATCTGAGATAGAAAAAGAGATTTTAAAAAGTATAAATAGTTAACGAAACGGGGTAGTGTAAAGTGAAGATAGGTATATATGGTGGAAGTTTTAATCCTATTCACAATGGGCATATTTCTATAGCTCGACTTGTAGTTGAAAAGTTGAAGCTTGATAAATTATTGATTATTCCTGTTGGAGTTCCATCACATAGAGAAAATAGGTTGATAGATGGCAAGATACGTTTGAAAATGTGTGAAATAGCTTTTGAAAAAGATAAAAAAATAGAGGTTTCAGATTTAGAAATAGATTCAGAAAAACTCTCATACACTTATGATACACTTCTAAAAATTATAAAAAAATATCCAAATTCAGAGTATTATGAGATTCTTGGAGAGGATTCTTGGGCATACTTTGATAAGTGGAAAAATTATGAAAAAATTTTAGAATTATCAAAAGTTGTTGTTTTAGCAAGAGATGGCCATAAAGGAGATTTAACTCATAAAAATCTAATTGAGATGAATAATTCATTACTAAATTATTCGTCTAGTGAAGTGAGATGTGCTTTACTAGAGAATAAAAACGTAGACAAAATGTTACCGAAAGAGTTATGTGAATTTATAAAAAACGGGAATTTATATAAAAAACAAAAAGAGGTAGAATAGAAACTACCTCTTTTGTTCATTTAAGGATCATTTTTTTATGGAAAAAATCTTCTAAATATGGTAAAATTGAATGATTTGTTGAGAGGAGAAATACATATGACTTTATTAGTACCAAAACATATAGCAATAATTATGGATGGAAATGGACGTTGGGCAAAAGCAAAAGGAATGCCAAGAACATACGGACATAAAGCTGGAGCAGATACATTAAGAAAAATAGTTACCTCTTGTGGAGAACTAGGAGTACAATATTTAACGGTTTATGCTTTTTCAACAGAAAATTGGAAAAGAGCCAAAGAGGAAGTTGACACATTAATGTTTTTATTTAAAACTTATTTAAAAAATGAAAAAAAAGTTTTGATGAAAAACAATGTTAAATTTGTAGTTTCTGGAAGAGCCGAGGGTGTTAGTCAAAAACTTTTAGATGAAATTAAAAAGTTAGAAGATGCAACAAAAGGAAATACAGGAATAACTTTGAATATAGCTTTCAACTATGGTGGGAGAGCAGAGTTAGTAGATGCTATAAAAAAAATAGTAGAGAGTGGAGAAAAAGAGATTACAGAAGAGTTAGTCGAAAAATATCTATATAATCAATTTCCAGATCCTGAGTTATTAATAAGAACAAGTGGTGAGGTTAGAATCTCGAATTTTTTACTATGGCAAATAGCTTATTCTGAAATATATGTCACAGATACTTACTGGCCTGATTTTAATAAAGATGAGCTAGTAAAAGCAATAGAAAGTTATCAAAAAAGAGATCGGCGTTTTGGAGGAGTTAGTTAGATGTTAAATAGAATATTAGTAGCTTTATTAGGAATACCACTTTTATTGACAATATTATTAAAAGGAGGCTTTTTATTATTATTGTTTGTAAATTTCATAGTATTAGTAGGGCTTTTTGAGTTCTATAAAATGGCAGAAATTGGTGGAAAAAAACCAGAAGTAAAATTAGGATATCTTGCAGGATTAGCAATTCCAAATATAATACACTTTTCAAATGTAAATGATACAGTTTTAATTTTAATGCCAATAACAATCTTAACAATTATTTTAATAGGAAAAAGAGTTTTACAAAATAAAGTAGAGAATTCAAGCAGAGATATAGGAATTACAGTTTTAGGAGTAACTTATGTTTCAGGATTATTTTCACATCTTTTATTGATGAATCATATTCCAAAAGGAGGGCAATGGCTTTTAGCAATTCAAATCTTAGTTTGGGTTTGTGATTCATTTGCATATTTTGTAGGTATGGGGATTGGAAGAAAAATTTTCAAAAGAGGATTCAGTTCTATAAGCCCTAAAAAATCAATAGAGGGATCTATTGGAGGAACAATATTTACTATGTTAGCAATTTATTTGTTGAATAGATTTTTATTGGATTTATTCACTCCAGACAAAAGTATTTTTGTAGTACTCTCTGTAGGATTTTTAATAAGTATAGTTGCTCAAATAGGTGATTTAGGCGAATCAATGTTTAAAAGAGAGTTTAAAATAAAAGATTCTGGAAAACTATTAGGAGAACATGGAGGAATACTAGATCGTTTTGATAGTATGCTTTTTGTAGTTCCAGTAGTATACTATTTATTAAAATTTATTTAAAAAATTTAGGTAGCTGTAAAAGCTACCATTTTTTTAGAAGAATTTTTTAAAAAAATATAAGGAGAGAGAAGATGAAGAAAATAACTATTTTAGGATCTACAGGAAGTATTGGAAGGAACGCTTTAAAAGTTATTGCAGCAAAAAAAGAGGAGTTTAAAGTTATTGGTATATCTGGTTATTCAAATTTTACTCTTCTTAAAGAGCAGATAGATTTATTTAATCCAGAGTATATTTGTATCGGAGATGAAGAGAGAGCCACTGAGTTAAAGGAATTATATCCAAATAAAACAGTTTATTTTGGAGATGAGGGTTTAAAGAAGATGGGAGCGTTAGATGAAGCTGATATAGTTTTAACCGCTATCAGTGGTGCAGTAGGAATAGAGGCCACTGTAGAGGCTATTAAGAAAGAAAAAAGAATAGCACTCGCTAATAAAGAAACTATGGTTGCAGCGGGAGAATATATAAACAAGCTTTTAAAAGAGTATCCAGGAGCAGAGATTATTCCTGTTGATAGTGAGCATTCAGCATTGTTTCAAAGTATGCAGGGAAGCCGAAAAAACGAGGTAAAAACTTTAATTATAACAGCAAGTGGTGGAACTTTTAGAGGAAAAAATTCTGAATATTTAAAAAATGTAACTGTAGAAGAAGCTTTAAAGCATCCAAACTGGTCTATGGGAAAAAAAATAACAATTGATTCATCAACTTTAGTTAATAAAGGATTAGAAGTTATAGAAGCTCATATGTTATTTAATATAGATTATGATAATATAGAGGTATTAGTTCATCCACAAAGTATAGTTCATTCAATGGTAGAATTTGTAGATAGCTCAATAATAGCTCAAATAGGAGTTCCAGATATGAAACTACCAATACAATATGCATTTACATATCCAGAGAGAGAGAGTAGTTCAGAGTTAGAAAGATTAAATTTAAAAAAATTGAAAGAGTTAACTTTTGATGAGGTAGATAGTAAAACTTTTAAAGGTGTAGAGTTAGCTTTCAAAGCTGGAAGAGCAGGGAAAAGTATGCCGTGTGTCTTTAATTCTGCAAATGAGGTAGCTGTAGATTTATTTATAAATGGTAGAATAAAGTTTTTAGAAATTTATGAAATAATAGAGACAGCTATGAATAATCATGAATTAAGAGAGATAGAGTCATTAGAAATTATAAAAAATGTTGATAAAGAAACAAGAAAGTGGGTTTATGAAAATTATGGAAAAAATTAAGAACGGTAAATTAATTGTTATAGAGGGAACTGATTCAAGTGGAAAAGAAACTCAGACAGAACTTTTATTTAAAAAATTATCAGAAAAAATTGAAAAAATTAGAAAAATATCATTTCCAAATTATGAAAGTCCAGCTTGTGCACCAGTAAAGATGTACTTAGCAGGTGAGTTTGGAACAGATGCATCTTCTATTAATCCTTATCCAATTTCGACAATGTATGCTATTGACAGATATGCTTCTTATAAAAAAGATTGGGGTAAGTTTTATAATGATGGTGGAGTTATAATAACAGATAGATATACTACATCAAATATGGTTCACCAAGCTTCTAAAATAGAGAACAGTTTAGAAAAAAATCTATATCTAGATTGGTTGGAGGATTTAGAATATAATAAAATGGGAATACCAAAACCAGATTTAGTTGTATTTTTAAATATGCCAACAGAGACAGCACAAAAGCTGATGGCAGAAAGAAAAAATAAAATAACTGGAGAAGATCAAAAGGATATTCATGAAAAAGATGGAGAATATTTAAAAAAATCTCATAAAAATGCTACTGAAATATCTAAAAAATACTCTTGGGCAGAGATAAAATGTGTAGAAAATGGTAAGCTTAAAACGATTGAAGATATTTCTGAAGAATTATTTGAAATTGTAATGAAAACTTTATAAGAGGAGAAAAAATGGATATATTAATAGCACTACTGCTACTAGGAGTAATAATCTTTATACATGAATTAGGTCATTTTTTAGCGGCAAGATTTTTTAAAATGCCAGTTTCAGAGTTTGCAATAGGAATGGGTCCAGAGTTGTATTCTTACTATACAGGAAAAACATTATATTCAATTAGAATAATTCCAATAGGTGGATTTGTCAATATTGATGGAATGGAAATAGATAGTAAAGTAGAACATGGATTTAATAGTAAATCTCCATTAGCTAGATTTGTTGTATTGTTTGCAGGAGTTTTCATGAACTTTATGCTAGCACTTTTAGTTATAATAGGAACTACATTCTATTCTGGAAAAGGAGTTCAAAATACTAATCCAGTGATTGGAAATATTATGAAAGAGGCAAAAGCCTCAACAGTTTTAAAAGAAAAAGATGTTATAAAGCAGATTTCAGGAACTGAGATAAAAAATTGGTCTGATATAGGAGAAACAATATCAAAAGTTTCAAATGGAAAAGATATTTTAGATTTTGCAATAGAAAGAGAAGGAAAGTTAATACAAGTAGTAGTTCCTTTGACAAGATTATCTCAAGATAAACCAGCTATGGTTGGTATTATTCCAGAATATAGTTTTGAAAAATATAGTTTTGGAGAGGGATTGAATCAATCATTTAAGATATTTGGTGGTATTTTTAAAGATACTTTAGGTGGAGTGAAAATGTTAGTTACAGGTCATGTTAAAGCAAAAGATATAAGTGGTCCTGTAGGAATTGTTAAAGTAGTAGGAGATGCAAGTAAAAATGGTAACTCTGGAATTTTGGTTTGGTTATTAGCTTTACTATCTATAAATGTAGGTATATTTAATTTATTACCATTCCCTGCATTAGATGGTGGAAGAATATTGTTTGTAATTTTAGAGTTAGTAGGAATAAAAGTGAATAAAAAGTTAGAAGAGAGAGTACATACAGCTGGAATGATGTTACTATTTGGGTTAATAATATTTGCAACTGCTAATGATATATTTAATATATTTAAATTTTAGTAAAATATAAGGGATGTGGTATAGTGACTAAAAGAGAGAGAATAAAAAGAACAGCAACAATAAAATTTGCAGCCAATGGTATTAGAAATACAAAAATAGAAGATATTGCAAATGTCTTAAATATGGCAAAAGGTGGATTTTATTATTACTTTAAAAGTAAAGAAGAACTATTACTTGAGATAATGGATAGTTCTGTAATTAGTAGAAAAGAGTTTTTAAAAGAGGTTGGAGATTTGAATATACCTTTTGAAGAAAAAATGAAAATGATAGTTAAAAGAAGATTAAATTTAAAAGATGATAGATA
Source organism: Cetobacterium sp. (assembly GCA_051654725.1). Classification (GTDB taxonomy): domain Bacteria; phylum Fusobacteriota; class Fusobacteriia; order Fusobacteriales; family Fusobacteriaceae; genus Cetobacterium_A. The sequence goes on along the minus strand of JBOFYP010000011.1, from coordinate 3,810 downwards.
CAATCTGTTTTTATTTGCTAAAATATATGAAAATGGAGAAATAAATCTAACTTATGATGATTATATGAAAAGAGATGTTATATTTAGTGAATTTTTAGACAGTAATAAAGAGTGTTTAAAAGAAGAATATCAAAATCAGGTTCAAAAAATAAGAACTATGCTAAGTTCTTCTTTAACAGCGTTATTACTATATTTAATTAATCAAACAGGTGTAGAAGTAACAGATGAAGAAAGTTATAAAAAAATGGTAGATAGTTATGCAAATATAGATATAGATAAAGAAGTAGAGATGTATTATGATATGTTTTTGAAATCTATTTTAAATAAATGCTAAAAAAAGGAAATAGGTTAAAAAATTAGAATTAATGTTTAGAGTCAAACTCTTTGAAATAAACTAGAACAGAGTTTTTTAAAAAAGTCTTGAAAAATTACAAAATATCAATTATAATACATTGTTAACGAAAATAGAAAATAGGAGGAAAAATGAAAAAATCAATATTAGTAGTTTCAGAAAGAAAAGAAACGTTAAAGCAAGTTAGAAAATCTTTTTCAGAGATTTATGAGATAATAACATTTAATAACTTATTAGATGCTTTAGATATGTTAAGAGAGAGTGACTTTGATGTAGTTTTATTAGATGAATACTTAACTTGGTTTAATTTCTCAGAGGCTAAGAGAAAATTAAATGGTATAGGTAAAGATTTCGTAGTAATAGGATTATTAGATGAGGAAAACGAAGCTCTAATTCAGGAAATGAAAGAGGCAGATATCTATAACTATTTACTAAAACCAGTAGATATAAAAGAGATGAACAGAATAATGATGCCAGCTCTTAGAAACTTAGAAATTATAAAAGAGAAGAGAAAATTAGAAGAAAAACTTTCTGATAGTGAAGATGAAAATGAAATCATTGGACAATCAACAAAAGTTAAAGAGGTTAAAAATTTAATTGAAAAAGTTGCTGAAAGTGATTTAACAGTTTTAATAACTGGAGAAAACGGTGTAGGTAAAGAGCTTATAGCTAAAGAGATATTCAAAAGAAGTGATAGAAGAAAAGAGAACTATATAACAATATCTTGTGCTTCATTACCAGAAGATCTAATAGAGAGAGAACTATTTGGATATGAAAGAGGAGCTTTCTTAGGAGCTACAAGTAGCAAAAAAGGAATTTTAGAAGAAGCAGATGGTGGAACTGTATTCCTTGATGAGATATCAGCTATGGATTTAAAAGCTCAATCAAAAGTACTAAGAGTTATTGAGTATGGAGAATTCAGAAGAGTTGGAGGAAATAAATCTAGAAGAGTAGATGTTAGATTTATTGTTTCAACAAACAGAGATTTAAAAGAAGAAACAGAAAAAGGTAAATTCAGAAAAGATTTATACCATAGATTAACAGCTTTCCCTATAGAGGTACCACCTTTAAGAGAAAGAAAAGACGATATCCCTATGTTAGCTAACTATTTCTTAAACAAAATAGTAAAAGATTTAAAAAGAGATATCCCAGTAATTTCAGGAGATGCTATGAAGTATTTAATGGAATACTCATACCCTGGAAATATAAGAGAATTAAAAAATATGATTGAAAGAATGGTAATACTATGTAACGATAGAAACATAGATGTTGAAGACTTACCATTAGAGATAAAAATGAAATCTGATACAGTAGAGAACAAAACTGTAATAGGAGTAGGACCTTTAAAAAATATATTAGAACAAGAAATCTATGCTTTAGATGAAGTTGAGAAAGTTGTAATAGCTATGGCATTACAAAAGACAAGATGGAACAAGCAAGAAACTTCTAAATTATTAGGAATTGGAAGAACAACTCTTTATGAAAAAATAAGAAAATACGGATTAGATACAAAATAATTTTACAAAATTTTTGGAGGGGTTAAAAAATGGCAATAAGAAAATTTAGAAGAAATATGAAGCCTGTTATTTGGGTAATAACGATTTTATTTTTAATTAGTTTAGTTGCAGGTTATGCAATGTCATTTAACAGCGGTTCTATAAATTCACAAACAGCTTTTAAGTTAAATGGAGAAAAAGTTTCAATGATGGACACTCACAGATCAATGGGGATGATGGCTGAGAATTACAAAAGATATTTAGGGCCAAATGTTGATTCAGAAATAATGAACATTATATCTTTTAATGAATTTATTAATAAAAAATTATTATTAGATATGGCAGATAAGTTAAAAGTAAAAGTTTCAGGTTCAGAAGTAAGTGAGCAAATGAATCAAATCAGAGCAAGTTTTCCAGATAAAGAGGAGTTTAGAAAAGCTCTTCTGAGTCAAGGTTATACAACTAAAACTTTAGAAAAAGAGATTGAAGAGAGTATAGCGTTACAAAAGGTTTCGGAAACTATTGGTTCAGAAGTTCAAATAACTCCTGAAGAAATTGCATCTTATTATGAAGATTATAAGTATGCAGCTTTTGATGGAAAGGCTTTAGAAGATGTAAAAGCTCAAATTGAACAAGAGTTAAAAACACAAAAAAAATCTGAAATATTTGCTAAAGAGTTAACTTTAGCTAGATCAGCTATGAAATTAGAAAATTTAGATAAAACTTTTGAAGCTTATCTAGAAAAAGAAGATTTAGAAGTTGAAGGAGTTAAAGTATCTAATGTTGAGTATGCTAAAAGAGTTTTAAATAATTTAGCTATGACAAAGGGAGAGTTAGACCAAGCTAAAGAGTTGGCTAAATCTTCGATAGAGTCTGAGGTAAAGTTATTAAAAGCAGCAGAATCAAAAGGAATAAAAGTAGATACAACTTTACCTTTAGATTTAAAAGTAGCAAATTCAGTTAAAGAGTTATATACTCAATTAAAAGCAGATGTTACTTATACAGATGAGGATTTAAAAAAATTCTTTGATGAAAATACAAATAGCTATGATATACAAAAAAGTGCAGGTGCAGATATAGCTGTTTTAAAAGTACAACCAACAGAAGAAGATAATGAAAGAGCTAAAGTAAAAGCAGAAGAGTTGTTAAAAACTTTAACTCCAATAAACTTTGCAGAGTTAGCTAAAAAGAATTCTGATGGACCAAGTGGACCAGCTGGTGGATCTTTAGGTACTTTCAAAAAAGGTGATATGGTAAAAGAGTTTGAAGATGCTTCTTTTGCTGGGAAAGTAGGAGAAATCTATCCAGAAGTTGTTAAAACACAATTTGGATATCATATTATTTTCGTACAAGATAAAAAAGATGAAACAGTGACTGCTAGCCACATTTTAATTATCCCAAAACCTTTAGATTCAGCTTTAGAAGCTAAAGATGAAGAGATAAAAACTATTATAGCAGATTTAACTAATAAAACAATAACATTCGAAGATTTAAAAAAAGAAAAAGATATTGTTTTCTCTGAAAATATAGCTACAATAACAGAACAGGGTTATATTCCAGGATTAGGATATAATCAAGAACTAGTTAAAAATATCTATAGTTCAAATTTAGAAGAGATTAAATATTTAAAAGAGCAGAAGGATTATATAATTTATAAGAAAACTTCTCAGATAGATGAAAAAAAAGCTGAATTTGAAAATTTCAAAGAAAGAGTTAAAACTGATTATATAAATTCTAAAGCTCAAGAGTTATTAAGAGAGATAGAGTTAAGTACACAAACTGTTGAAAAGTAAAAAAATGTAGAAGGATGGAGAGATTCATCCTTTTTTTTATTATATAAGGAAACTATAGAAAAAATTTATTCAAAAAATATTGAAAAATTTGAACTAAAGGAATAAAAATAGTATAATAAAATGAAAACTCAAAGTTGTGAATACCACAAAATACCGCAGGTATGGTGCG
>JBOFYP010000010.1:0-2131 GCA_051654725.1 Cetobacterium sp. | reverse complement strand
CTAACTTTTTTATGGAGCTTGGTAAATTTAAATGATATAGATAAATTAAAATTTAAAAAAAATGTACCAAAATATTATAAAGAATTTTCAGGAGATAATATGTTTAAAATATTATCAAAAAAAAATATTTTACTAAGACATCCTTTTGAGAGTTTTGATCATGTAATAGATTTAGTTAAAACTGCAGCATATGATCCTAAAGTTTTAGCAATAAAACAAACTTTATATAGAGTAAGTGGAGATTCTCCAATAGTTCAGTATTTGAAAAAAGCTGCAGAAAATGGAAAACAAGTAAGTGTATTAGTTGAATTAAAAGCTAGATTTGATGAAGAAAGAAATGTAAAGTGGGCAAGAGAGTTAGAAGAAGCAGGATGCCATGTAATATATGGTTTAAGTGGATTAAAAACTCATACTAAATGTTTATTAATTATTAGAAAAGAGGATGATGGAATAAAAAGATATGTTCATTTAGGAACAGGAAACTATAATGATTCAACAGCAAAACTTTATTCTGATTACTCTTTTTTTACAAAGGATGAAGAGATAGGAATTGACGCAAGTCATCTTTTTAATAAGCTTACAGGATTTTCAAATGTTGATGATTGGAAAAAGCTTATAGTTGCACCAACTCATTTAAGAGACTATTTATACAAATTTATTAATAGAGAGATTGAAAACACGAAAAAAGGTGAAATTGGAAAAATAATTATAAAAGTTAACGGTTTAACAGATCAAGGAATTATAGAAAAGCTCTATGATGCATCTAAAGCTGGAGTAGAAGTAATCTTGATAGTTAGAGGAGCTTGTTGTTTAAAAAGTGGAGTTAGTAGATTTAGCAAAAATATAAAAGTTTATAGTTTGGTCGGTAGATTTTTAGAGCATGATAGAATATATTATTTTAAAAACAATGGTGCTGAGGAGTTATATATAGGAAGTGCTGATTGTATGAGAAGAAATTTAGATGGAAGAATAGAAACAATATTTCCACTTCAAAATAAAGAGGATAAAAATAAAATTATGGAATTTTTAAAGGATATTTTAAAAGATAATGTAAAATTAAGAATACAAAATAAAGATGGAAGTTATTCTTTGATAAAAACAAAAGATAAAAGTTTAAAGTATAGTTATCAAGAGGCTTATCGAGAAAAATATAGTGATTAGATAAAATTCTTGACTTTTCAACTAAAGTTTTATATTATATTAACATATACAAAAAAAGTATAAATGGAGGTATTAACTATGAGAATGATGTTATTTACAACACCAACTTGTCAATATTGTGGACCAGCTAAAGAGTTATTAGCTGATGTAGAGGGAGTAGAAATTTTAAATGCATTAGATAATCAAGATTTAGCAGAGATGTATGGAATCAGATCTGTACCTTGTTTAGTAGTAGAAAAATGTAGTGGAACACAAACATTTACAGGATTAGATCAAATATCTAAATTTGTTGATGAAAAAGGTCAATCATCAGGTGGCTGTGGATGTAGTTGTGGTCATTAATCTTTTGAACCATGTAAGCGAAAGTTTATATGGTTTTTTTTATTGTATTTTTTTTGATATAGTTATACTATATAATATGGTATTTATTTCGTTTTAAATAAAAGGATGTGATGAATTGAGTAAAATTTTTATAAAAAAAGATAGAGAAAAATTATGGTATAGTGGTCATCCGTGGATGTATTCTGGTGCTATAGAAACAATTGAAGGAAATCCAATTGGAGGTTCAGTTGTAGAGGTATATAATTCTAAAAAAGAATTTATTGGTTATGGGCATTATAATAAAAATTCTAAAATAATGGTTCGTATGCTTGAAAAAGATATCAATAAGAAGATAGATTTTAATTGGTATTCTGAAAAAATAAAAGAGGCATTAGAATTAAGAGATATGGTAGCTACATCAAGCAATGGATATAGATTAATTCATAGTGAATCAGATTCATTACCAGGTCTTATAGTAGATCGTTTTGGAGATTTTCTAGTAATCCAAGCTTCAACTTTAGGAATGGAAACAGATAAAGATTTAATTGTAGAAGCTCTAAAAAAAGAGGTGCCTAACTTAAAAGGAATTTATGAAAAGAGTGAGGGAGACGGTAGAAAATTAGAAGGCTTAAAAGAGGTTTCAGGAGTA
>JBOFYP010000009.1:0-17647 GCA_051654725.1 Cetobacterium sp. | reverse complement strand
AAAAAAATGTTATACTAAGGTAGAAAATATATAGAGGTGTAACATATGAAAAGATTACTATTTTTACTTAAAGTATTAGTAATCTTAACAGTTTTACTAGAATCTCTCTACGGAAAAGATAGCAATTCTTTAAAAAAATTTACGAGTGAGATAGAGTCACTCCCAGGAAAATTAGAGTTCCAGAATAGGTTGAAAAGCTTGAACGGTAAAATTGTGACATCATCTTCAAGGTATAAGCCTGGAGATATGATAACCTATGAGGTTAGTCTCAAAAATTTAGGTGAAGGGTTTTTAAAAGATGTGGGTATAGATGCTAATCTAGATAGTGTAAAAGCTATTCTTGCTGGGTCTGATGTAGAGAGTGTTGCTCTTGAGAATGTTGATATAGCGATTAAAGCTAGCCACCCAAGAACAGTTATAACATCAAAGATGGGGGATAGTCGAAGGTGGATTAAAAAGAGGCTTAAATTTGCACCAAAGAGTAGTGTGACGTTCTCTATCTCGGGAAGAATCTCTGACAAAGCAGTCGGGAGTTTAAGTGGGATGGAGTTTAAAGTCGGTGATGAGGTGAAAACAGCAGAGAGTATCTCTAGCTCGGGGGCCTCTATATCTGGTGAGAAAACTCTGCTCGAGCCAAAAGATGGAATCTATACTCCTGGGGATAGGTTGAAATATATCCTCACTATTAAAAATAGTGGAGATGGGTATGGACGTTCGGTCAGTATACAGGATATACTCTCAGAGGTTACGGTTGAGAGAGAGGGAAAACGTTATGGACGAGCTTTCTCGAATTGGAAAGTCTCCTACCTAGGGGCGAAAGCGAGTTCTTCAAAATTTAAAAAGTATACATTCCTCAAAAATGAGGTGCTCGGAAAAGAGGATTTAAACACAAAGGTGGATATAGGTCCTGATGTAGCTATACAATTCCTAATAGAAGCAGATATAGACCCTGATGCAGTTGGAACGATAGAGAGTCGAGCAAAGATAGCTGGTGGCACGAGTGAAGCTGGTACAATCTACTTAAAGCCATCCTCAGAGTATTCAAGAGAGGAAAAGCTCGATAGAGGAATCAATCTGAAAATAACTCAGAATAAAAGTTCAATAAGGATTGGAGAGGTAGTCGCAATAACGGTGTCTGCAGAGAATAGAACTCTCGAAGAGGTTAGGAATTTGAGATTGGAGAATAGAGTCCCGAGAGGATTTAAGTATCTAGATGAAGCATCAGAAAAATTTAATCTCTCTCCAGGGGCTAGTTATAGGAAAACTTTCTACCTAAAGGCTAGTATAGGAGCGAGCCGTGGGAAAAATAGCTTCGTGAGTACGGTGATAGATGGTTCTAAAAATGTTTCAAACTCAGAAAGTGTGGATGTAGAGATAGTCGGAGATTCACTTTTAAATAGTGCAACGGTGATAGGAAAAGTAACTGATGAAACTGGTAGGGGAATCCCTCATGCTGTCGTATATACACCGACTGGAGTCGTTGTAGAGTCTGATGAGTATGGAAGATTTCACCTACCAGATGTCTGGACAGAGAAAACTTATGGAGAGAACTTTTCATTGAAGCTAGATGAGGCTAGTTTACCAGAATCGAGCGTCATTAAGAGTGAAAATCCTATGGTGAAAAGGGTATCTCCATACTCTTTAACAAAGTTCAACTTTATTGTTCATCTCGATAAAGAGAGTAAAACCCGAGTTAAAGAGGAGAAAAAGGTAGAGTATTCTGGAACAGGGTTTATTGATGCATATATAGGAGAGGGAGATAGACCGAGAGCAGTATATTTTGGTAAGATGAAATATGGTGACACTAGGTTGAAGCTACACTTTGATACACGAGAGAGAGAATCGGGAAAACGGCTAGAGAGAGTCGGGGATGATGATTTTAACTATTACCCTACATATGGTGATGACTCAAAGGTGAGAGAGGAGGTAGCTCCAACTGGTAAACTATATTTCAAATTCGAGTATAAAGAGTCGAGTATCCTCTTTGGAAAGTATGAAACTGGCTTTTTGGGCACAAGGTTTAGTGATTACAATAAAGAGCTATCTGGATTGAAGGCCCAGTATAAAGATGGAGATATAAATTTCAAAGTTTTCCTCAGCACTCCTGATGCTATGTATGCTCATGAGGAGTTTTTGGGAACTGGAGGAAGCTTATACTTTCTGAAAAATGGTGATATTGTAAAATCGAGTCAAAAAGTTATGATAAAGGTTGTAGATTCTGAGAGCCACGTTGTAGAGAAAATTGTCTATCTAGAAGAGGGACGTGACTATGAGTTAGACTCTTTCCTCGGTAGAGTTATACTAACCTCGCCTTTAAACGGTGGTGGCTCTCATAGCAGTTATGCATACTTGGTCGTAGATTACAGCTATATTAAAGATGGAGTAGAGGTTCAAGATTCTAGCAACTCGGGATTTAAAATTTTAAAAAATATAAATGATAACTTAGAGGTTGGTGCTACATCTATACATGAGAGTCGTGGGAAAAAGGATTATGATTTGAAAGGTGTTCAGATGAGGATACATGATGCTGAGGGTAACTATCTAGAGGGTGAGTTCAGCAGAAGTGAGGGCGTTTCTAATGTGAATAACTATCTCTCTTTTGATGGTGGATTGACTTTTTTGTCAGTCGATAATGATGACGATACTATAACTGGTGATGCTTACCGTATCACTGGGGCGTATCGTATTTTAGAGGTGGCAGAGCTTAAAGCTTGGTATGAACAGAAAGAAGCTGGATACTCTTTCGCCTCTGACCTCGGTGATAGATTTTTCAGAACTTTTGGAACTGGATTCGAGTACCAACACTCTCGAGAGCTCAAAAGTTATACAAAATTTCAATATATTGATGAGATGAGATGGGGCGAGAAAAGAGAGTCTGAAGTTATTACTAGCTCTCGATTCGAGTATCTTTTAAATGAGAGCACTAAGATATACTCTGAGATTAAGGCTGGAATGAGTAACACCCTTTCCTTTGGAGCACAGAAACGTATAAACGATAGGTTTAAAATAGATGCTAAAAATAGTTTCAAGAAGAATGCTAATAACTTCCAGGTTGGTGGAGATTATCAACTCTTCAATAACTACAACATCTATTCGGGATACTCTTCTGATGGCGAGATAGATAGAGATAAGTATACCCTCGGGCAAAGAGCTCGGGTTGGTGAGAAAACTAGCCTTTATGCTGAGAATCAATTTTTTAAAGAGCAGGGGAAAAGTGCATCAATGCAGGGGTATGGACTTGATTATGACTATAGATATGGAGCCACGATTGGTGGGGCTATACAGTATGGGCATGTTATACTTCCTGATGGGGTCAAAAATAGGCGGAGAGCTGTGTCACTCTATTCTAGGGTGGAGCTCGAGAACTATACTCTTAAAAACAAAATAGAGTATCGTGAAGAGGAGGGGGATGAAAAGGTTCGGCAGTTTTTCACTCAGAACTCTCTAGAGTATAGATATAGCCACGAATACAGTTTCTCTAGTAAATTGAACTACTCTTTTACTCATGACTCTTCTCTTAGTAGCTACTTAGAAACCTCTCTCGGGTTTGCATATCGGCCAATACATAATGATGACTTCAACTATCTAGCTCGTTATACAACTATATTAGATAAAGATTCTCGAGGGGCGAAAGATTTTTCTGCATATATAGCTGAAGTTGAAACTATCTACTCTTTCACTAACACCTTAGACTTTTCTCTTAAAAATGGCTATAGACGTGAGTATGATACATACTTAAATGAGCTATACCTACTCGGAGTTAGGGCGAACTACAAGGTTTTGAATAGTTGGGAGGTTTTCGGGCAATATCAGATGCTTTTAGATCGAGCTGACCAGGATTTATTGAATGGGGCTATCTTTGGAATCTACAAAAATATTGATACGAATATGAAGTTTGGAGGGGGATATAACTTCTCGGGATTCAAGGATTCTCTCGGTGAACAAGATTACCGCTCTGATGGATGGTTTTTGAATATAGTTGGGAGTATATAGAAAAGAGAACCTCATTGAGATTCTCTTTTCTTACTCTTTATTAAATTTCATGTACGCCCATAAAACGATTAGTGCACCAGCAACAGCAGTAGCAATACTACCTAGATTTAATCCTTCAACGCCACCAATTCCAACTAATTTACCTACATATCCACCAACAACAGCACCTACAATACCCAATCCAGCTGTAGCAAAAAACCCACCACCCTGCTTCCCAGGCATTATCCATTTAGCCAACGCTCCTGCTGGGCTTATTTATGTTTTTCTTCTCTTTCCAATAATTTGAAAATTTTATAAGTATCTATATTTAATTTCTTTGTTCTCCATATATATTTGCATAGCATCATTTGCTCTATCTGTAAGAGTTATTGTATTAGCATCTGTGAACTCTACTGTAAAACAATCTAAATTAAATTTTTGTTCTTCTATCCAAGTTGCAATTTTAAATTGATTAATTGTTTTTACTTTTAACATTTTTAAACCTTCCTTTAACTTTTATATAATCATAATTTCACTTCAGTTTCTATTATAATAAATATTCTAAAAAATTGCTACCTAATAATCATTACATTCTATAATTAAAAATGACGCCCTAGTTTAAACCTAGGGCGTCAGATTATAAAATCAATCTAAATTTTTTAATTTTTTTGATAATTTTTTCAATTCATTTAAATACTCGAGAATTGTAACTGCTGTTTTAACCACATCTATTACTCCATTTTCATCTTTTTTGAGATAATCTTTTACGATAGCTTGTGTCATCCAAGATCCTGGAGAGAATTTTGTTGGTTTTATTATACGTTCTCCAAAATATTTTTTTAAAATTTCTAATCCTCTATACAATATATCTGTAGTCTTTTCATCACTCCATACTTTTATTACAAATCTCAAATTTTCAAAATTTGTTTTACCAAAAATAGAGGTACATTCAAGCTGCATATAAAAACCATAGCTTTCAAAATTAGCTATATTTGTGAAATAGTAGCAAAGAAACCCACCTTTCTTATTGTTTGTATAGTCCCAATTGAATCCAATCTCTTCATTCATTTTACCCTCAGATTTGAACTTTAAAAACACCTTATCTAGTTCATGATAGAATTGATTTAACTCTGGTAGTGTTAGAATATCTTTATCTATATTTCTAGTTAAAAATGATTTTCTAGCATCATCCATACTTTTCAGATTTTCATAATAATCATTGATGAAAAGGTTCTCTCCGCTATAGTTTTGAAATATCTCTATAATCTCATCTCTCAATAAAGTAGCTGTATTCTTATTTTTCTGAATGTTACTAATATTGGCATAACTTTCATCACCTATTTTGTAATAAATACAATGAATATTCTCTTCTATATTTTCACGTTTACTAAAATGATTCGTGATTTTTTCTCTATAATTTTTTATCTGGTCCAATCTTTCAGATGTATTTGTTTTGTTCTCTATAATTATATAAATGGAATCATTAATTATCAATAAAATATCAATAAGCAGGAACTGTTGCCTAATCTCTAAACTTTCAACAACTAAATTTTTCAATCCAACTTTATCTATTAATTTTTTCAATAAAAACTCTGAAAATTTATACTCATTCTTATACTCTTTTAAATTATCAGAATAAAAGCTGAGAACATAAGTTAAGAAAGCATCTTGAGATGCTTCAGTTTTTGCATATTTAAAGATATTAGGCTTCATAATCCCCCTCCAATTTTAATCTTATAAAACGTATTTCCTGTTAAATTTAAAATTTCCTTTTAAAAAAAAAGAGACTATAATATTTCATATAGTCTCTCTCATATTATTTTGAGTTCATCTTCTCTAATTCTTCTATTCTTTCTTCTAATTCTTCTACTCTTTCTTCTAAATCCATACTTTTTTGAATATGGAAATCTTCACTTCCTATTGATGATTCAAGTTCAAAAGTTAAATTTTTTATTTTATCGATTAATTTATTTCTTATTTCTAACACTACATCTTCTTCAGTATCTTTATTTAACATTTTATCAAACTCTAATTCTATCTCTAACTCTAAATCATGTGTATTATTATAATATATAGTAATTTCGTTTTCTTCTGTTCCTATATGTGAATTTTGAATTATAATAGTTCCACAGCTTAATTTATTCTTTAAGAAAAGTAAAAGATTATCTACTTCTAATCCTTTATTCTTTAAAATGTCTTTTAATTCTTGAAGTGAAATTTCTTCTTCACTCTTTATTATTCCTATAAGAATATCTTTAACCTCTTTTTCATGACTTACTAAATCTACATTATTATCTAAGAATTGAAGTAATGATTTTGCGATTTCATTATCTAATTGCACAGGATAAGAAGTTTTATTTTTTATTAAATTTTCGAAGAAATCTGTTGTTTGTTCCATTCCTCCATTTTTTCCATAAACACAATCATAAGTAAACCCTATATTTTCTCTATGGTTTTCATCAATTTCTGCAATACCATAGTTTTTTAAAGCATTTAAACACTCCATATATTCAAAAGTTGCTGGAACTGTATTATTGTTATTTTCAAAATATGCTTTTAAAAAATTATATGTTTCAATTGGTAAAAGAGTATAAAGTTTTTTCATATCATTTGAATAAATTTTATAAAATTCATCAGATGTTAATTTTTGATTGCTTATTGATAAATCTGATGTAATAATCATTAAAAAATTTTCCTCTTCTAGTAATTTTAAATTATTTAAAAATGTCATTTTAATGCCCCCATTATTTTTTATGTATAGTATTAATTAAAATCAGCGTAATTTACAATAAAATTTAATTTAGTATCAACGCCTCAGTAATCTATACTTTATTATACTTACCAACATTTTAAAATGTTTCATGACAAATACCCCTTATTTTTTTGTTAAATTGGACTTAACTTAATTCTGATTATAGCACAAAAAATATAATAATCAATAGGGTCTTACTGTTTCAAACTGTCATTTTATTTTTTATTGAAAAAATTATAGCGTTTTAATTGAAATTTTAAAATAGTTGTAGTATTATTTCTATTGGGGTGATTTTTTTGAAAACGAAACCAAATCCAGAACTACTTTTAAAAATAGAAAAAGAGCTTTTAATTGAAAAGAATTTCAAAATTAAAATTAAATTACTTTGCCTAAAAGCTTATTTTGAAGGAATGCAGCATAAAAGAATATCTGAAATTTTTAACGTTCCTTCAAGAACTCTAGATACTTGGAAAAAATTATATAGAGATGGTGGATATGAAGCTATAATACCAAGAAAACAAACAGGAAGACCTCCTAAATTAAATGAAGACCAATTAAATGAAATTGTGAAATTCGTAGATAGTAGAGGTTTAATAACTTTAAAAGAGATTGAGCGGTTTATATATGATAAGTTTAAAGTGACTTATGAAGCATCTGCACTATATAAGATGCTTTCTAAAAAGCTAAATTATACTTTTAAATGCACTTTTAATAGACATCATAAATTAATATTTAAACATCATAACGCTAAAATATAATCAATTTTTTACGAAAAAAAAAATTAAAAAAATTTATTTTTTATAAAAAAATGCAGGGTTTAATCCTGCATTTTTGAATGTTTTATATTTTTAGATATACCAAACTATAAATTCATTTGGTTTTTCTTTAACTCTTATTTTTTTTAACATTATAAGCTCATGTACTAGCCTTTCAACCTCTTTTTCATCATTCTCTAATCTTCTTGCAATAGAGTCTCCCTCAGGTGTTTTTGTGCATTTAAAGAAGTCTATTAAGAACTCTTCAGAACTTACATAAGCATCCATATTTCTAGCATGATTCATTATCTCTAACTCTGTAATCTGTGGATTCTCTGTCATCATCTCATCTATAAAGAATTCCAAGCAATCTATTTTATAAGATAGCACCGAATCTTCGAGATCTTCATAAAAATCCATCACTACTTCAGGTTCCCAATAATTGCAAAGAACTTCTCTAATTTTTTTCATTTTTCAATTTCTCCTCTAAAATTATTTTCCAAACTTCTCTAATTTTAAATGTTTTAAAAAATCTATAAACTGTTGTAGGTCCTGGTGTTCTCTTCAATCTTGACAATTTATCAATCTCTATAACTGTAAGAGGTGACCCTTTTATCAAATACTCTTTGAAAAGAAGCTCTTTTATCTCTTCAAGAGTGTATGTTCTACCCTCTGTAGATGTTTTATCTAAACCTATCTCTAATTCATCCCAAACAGCTGAAACACTGGTAGTTTTAAAGAATTTTAAAACAGTATCTAATGATGGCAGATTTGGATGCTCTTTTATCTCTTTCTGTGATAATCTTCTACCTATCTGGGCACGAGCTTCTAAAAGATTTTTGACAATCTCCTCTTTTGTATAGAATGATCTCAGATGACAATCGTATCCTGCAATCTCTTTAAATTCTTTCCATCCTCCAAAACGTCTTAAAAATACTGTCTCAGAATATTTAAAACCATCTTTTTTAAGCTGTTTAGCAGTTGCACCATTCTTTGCACCTATCTTTTCTGAAAAGCTTCTATACATAGCTATAAGCTCTTCTTTTGATTCTGTAACTCTAACTCTTGGAATTACTTCACGATAAGGTTTATCTGATTTTCTATAGCTATTCATTGTTTCTGTATATTCTTCAAATATCCCAAGAACCTCTACTGTTTCTTGCCAATTTTTTACACCTAACTTCTTATAAAGTCTTGGAAGTACTATAAAGTTAAGCCTTCTATACAATCCAGCTGTAAAAGCTTTGTTTTCCATTATTATATTTCTAATGAACTCTTTAAATTTGTTTGGAGTAAGCTCTAAATAGCCTTTCACTTTTTTTCGTTTTTCTAATTTTTCTTTAAGATTATATTCAACCATAACTCTCCCTCTTTCGAACTTCTAACGTCTCCTGTTTCAAAAATAATTTTTGAATAGAATTCACTTTCTTTAATTAAATTCAAAAATTTTTCTCGTGTAAAACAAGTAAACTTTCTATTTTCTTTTTCAAAATTTTTCTCTCTTAGCTTAAAAGAAGCATAGAGTGTTCCATCTATTTTAAGAGCTTTATAGCATCTTTTTAGCGTTTCTAAAATCTCAGGTTCACTAAGATGTAGAAGAGATGCACATGCCCAAATTCCAATAAATCTATCCGTAAAATCAATCTCTCTCATATCAGCTACAATTACATCTTGCCCAATATATTGAGATGCTTTTTTTGCTAAAGCTGGAGAAAGGTCAATAGCTGTAACTTTATAACCTAACTGTAGAAAACGCTTGGAATCTCTACCACTACCACACCCAAGATCAAGTATCTCTCCTGTCTTTTCAGAAAGATTATCTACAAATATTTTGATAGTTTTAGTCATATCAGCATTCACTGTGGTACTGAAGAAATCGCTTGCATTCTGATTATAAAATTCTACTGACATCTATTCCTCCATGTATTTACGTCTAAAATAGTTTGTATTTCGATACTCTAATCTAGCTAAAATATGCTCTAACAGGATAGAGGTATCTCTAATTTCATTATACAGTTTTTCATCTAAAGAAAATAGATTATTTTCATATTTGAAAAATTGAATATTCTTTTCATCTTTAGTTAAAAAATAAATTGGATTATCTCTTGCTAAAGTTTTAAATTTGTTTAAATTCCAATTTTTCCAGTCATCATGTTTTTTATTACTCAAATCTTTTCCATGTAGCTCATTCATATAAAATTGTTTAAAATACTCTCCAATTTCCTCTAAAGTAGAAGTTTTTTTAGGGATTACTCCAAACAAACATAAAAATAGTGGTATTTTATATGATTTACTCATAGCTGTTTTCTCTAAGAACTGTAAGAAATCTATAGCTTTATCCGAGAATTTTTTTTCATCTTCATTCAGATCATCCAGCTCCTTCAATAGATTATACCATGTTTTATATTTTTGTAAGTATGAATGAACAGGGTATTCTCCAAAGGTGTATATATCCATTATTGTTGGAACTCGGTCAACCAACTCCTTAACTCTAGAATAATCTCCAGCTAATTTCTGACTTAAATTATCTTTTCTCTTTTTTCTCTCTTCGAAGTATTCAATAATCTTAAAATCAAAATTTGCAGTGCATCCAGCAGGAAGTATAAAATCATCTTCTAATGGGGACTTTGGAGAACTTTCACCTTTACTCATTCCCATTAAAAATCCTGGTTTAAACTCTGCTCCTTTATAGTTTCCTACAAAGTCCAATACTCTAAGCTGCTCTTTACCTGAGCTTGTTCTAAGCCCACGCCCTAGCTGTTGTATGAAGATTGTATATGAAGTCGTTGGTCTCAATAGCAAAATGGTATCAATGCAGGGGATGTTCACACCCTCATTGAAAACGTCTACAGTAAAAATAATATCCAATTCACCTTTTTTAAATTTGTTAATTATGTTTTGACGGTCATCTATAGAAGTTTCACCAATTATGATAGCACTTTTTATATTATTCTTCATAAAACTTTCTTGCATAAGTTTAGCATGTTTTCTACTTGCACAGAATGCAATAGCACTTTTCTTGCGATATTTTAAATAATTTTTCAAAATAAGCTCTATCCTCTTCTGGACTATCAAAGAATTTTCAAGAATTTCTAAATCATATTTTCCATTTCTCCACGGTATAAGAGAGTAGTCCAAATCATCATAAATGCCCAAATATTGGAAAGGTACTAACCATCCATTGTTGATACCAGTTCTAAAATCACATTCATAAGCTATATTATAATCACATAATTTATAGACATCTCCAGAATCAGCACGATCAGGTGTAGCTGTCAATCCAAGTAAAAATTTTGGTTTAAAGTAATTTAAAATAGTTAAATAACTTTTGGCAGAGCTATGATGAAACTCATCTACAACAATATAATCAAAATAGCTCTCTGTAAAGTACTTTTCAGAAAGGTACTCTTTTTTAGATAGTGTCTGAACACTAGCAAATACAATATCTTTATCATTTTCTTTAGAGTACCCATTAAAAAATCCATAACTCTTAGACTTTTGATAAATAGTTTCAAAAGTTTTTTGAGCATCTTTCAAAATTTCGTCACGGTGGGCTATGAACAGAACTCTTTTGAAGCTCATAGAGTCAAAAGCTGATAGATAGGTCTTTCCAAGCCCTGTTCCTACTATAACCATAGCTTTATTATAGCCCTCTTCTCTCGTCTTAGATAGCTCATATAGAGCTGGAACTTGGAACTTAATAGGCTCTATCTCTTTAGACTCTTCTTCTTCAGTTAGTACTACTGGATCTATGAACTGTTGAAACTCTTTTTTCTGATAGGTCTTTTCATATTTTCTGAGCCATTCTAGAGTTAAGTCAAAACTATTTTCAGTGTATAGCTTTTCAAACTCATCTATAACGCTCTTAACCTCTTCATTTTCGCTGTCTCCTGAAAATTTGTAGGTCCATTCAACTCCAGATACCAACGCTGAATATGATATGTTAGAAGAGCCTACATAGATTTCAACATCATTATTTTTTTTAAAGATATATGTTTTAGGATGAAATGAAATATTTGATGGATTTTTAAATATTTTAACACCAGGAATATCCAATAATCTATAAAGAGCATTTGGTTCAGTAATTTTCATGTAATCACTTGTAAGTATCTTAACCTTCTTGCCAGCCCGTTTAGCGTTTAATAGTTCTGGTATCAATAGTTTTAATCCACTATCTCTTATGAACGAAACATTAATAATTATTTCATCAGATGTGGTAATTGAGTTTTTTAAACTTTCACACATTGTAATTTTGTTATTACTAATTAGCATTGAAATCTCACTTTCTTTTCATAGTTATAAAAATATTCTAACATAAAAAGAAATAAATTCGAGATAAAATTGAATACAGAATAATTATTATTTCAACAACTTTTTAATTCCATTAAATAAGTTCTAAAATTAGCTACTGGACTTATGTGTGGCAAATGCCTTTCTACAGCTTTTTTGAGTGCTTCTATGGATTTTAAATAGCCATTTCTTTCTATGGATGGAATTATTATTTCATCTCTAAATTTATCTATTCCTAAAAAGGTTTTTTCAACTCTTCTTTTGAAGTCATTATTAGATACTAATATTTCATGAATTTCTTCATTGAATTCTCCTGTATAACTAGAGTCTTTTTTCTCATTTTTTTCTAGGTCACTAAATTCTATATTTCTATTACTTTCAATAAGGTTTCTATTATCTATATATATATTGGCTAAATTCTGCATATCTACTGCAAGAATTAGCCAAAGATTGGCTATTTTAGCCAGTTGCTCTGAATGATTTAACCAGTTGCTTAAAGCATTTCGCCATTGGGCATGGCTATTTTCAGCACAGCTAGCTGTTAGTTTTTTGATGTCAGATTTCTTATCAATTGTTAGCATAAGAATCCATGCACGATCTGTAAGAGTATAAGAAAATGTATTAGTCATTCTCTTTTCAAATTGATGTTTTACTATCAAATCTCTCTCTTCTAATTTTTTAATGATTGTTCTAATTATAGATCTTGTAAAATATGGTTGGAAATTTTGGATTGTTGAAGTAGACATTGTAACCCAAATATCTTCTTCGTTAAAAGTTTTATGCTCTTGAATTAGATTTTTTTTAGAAAGGTAGTATAGATTTTGTAAAAAAATAGATTCGTTGATTCCAATTTTCTCTGCTAAATGTTCATCAAAAAAATGCATATACCTCATCACTCCTGAATTTTTCATATATTTTGTATATGATTTTTATACTCTTTAATTCATGAAAAGTCAAAGAATTTTAGACAAATAATAATTATACAAAATATTGTAATACAATCCTCTTTTTTTATTGACTTTTTTTATTTTAAAGAGTAATATCATAGCAAGGATGTTTGAGATACTGTAATTTAAACTTTAAAGGAGGTCAATAAGAATGGAAAGAGAACACAATAATAAATATGAGCACGTTGTAACTTTTAGAATCCCGCAAAGATTATTTTACATACTATCAGAAAAATCTAAAACAGAAAAAAAAAGTAGGTCATCAATAATAGTCGAATTACTACAACTTGGTTTATAACCCGATAATGTCGGTTTATATTATATAAAATAAGCATCTAACGCCCCCCGTATGATGCTAAAACTAAATTATTCAAGGAGGTTTTATCATGGATTTAAATGAAATTCTATTTTTACTTGAAGGTGTTATAGCAAAAACTAAGAAATCTATCGAAAGAGAAATATCAGTAAACAAAGAGTTAACTGATGACTGTGCAACTCTAGAAAGAGTAATCGACATGCAAAATGGTGATGAAGAGTTACCAGTAGATGGAGGATACGAGTCTTACACTGAATGGAGAGAAACTCTTGAAAAAGAGATTAGATCAAGTGAAAATTCTTTAGCTAGAATTCAAACTGAAAAAGCTGAGTTAGTAGCTTTCGAATACTTTGTGGATAATAATCCAGTGGTGTAAAAATGAATGTCGATATGCTGAAGGTGTCTCGAATAGTTTTCATAATATTCAATATTATAGGAACACTTTTAGCTATGAAGAATACTTACACACTCTACTCTTCAACGAATACCAACGTTACAATAAGACAACAAGGAGGAGAAATGATTAATCCGAAACCTCGGATAACAAATCATTCTTACATAGAGTTCGTGAAGAACAAATGAAAGAACGGTCAGTAACATGACCGTTTTTTTTATAAATTTAGAGGAATTTTTATTTATATTTGCTATAATCAATTATAAAATTTTATTTGGAGGATGTATGAAGAATAGATTTAAGTTAATTTTATTTTTAATTTTATCAACAATCTCATTTGCTTTTTCAGGAAAAGTAATAAAAGTTGCTGATGGTGACACCATTACAGTTTTAAAAGATGGAGAGAAAGTTAGAATTAGATTCTATGGTGTAGATGCTCCAGAGAAGAAACAAGAGTATGGAATAAAGTCTCTAGATGTTTTAAAAAAGATGATAGATGGAGAAACTGTTGAGGTTAATGTAAAAGACAAGGACCAATATGGTAGAGTTGTAGGAGAGGTTTTCTATAATGGTAAAAATTTAAATCTTTATATGCTAGAAACAGGAAATGCTTGGTGGTATAGACAATACTCTAAAGGTGCAAGCGATTATGAAGCTGCTCAAAATAGTGCAAAATCTAAAGGTTTAGGTTTATGGAAAGATTCAAATCCAACTCCTCCGTGGGAATTTAGAAGAAATAACAAAAATAAATAGAGGTGGTTATTATTAAATTAGAAGAAATTCTTTTAGCGAACACTATTTCAGAAGAAATAGAAAAAACATTAGAAAAATATAATTGTAAAATAGAATCTATAGTATTTGATTATAATACTGAGAATTCTTTAAACATAAAATTAAAAAAAATGTAAAATAAAACGGCCTATTTGGCCGTTTTTAACTTATACTTTTTTGATTTTAAAAATGAATTGAAAACAGTTTTATGATAATTCATATTAGGATCTAATTTTCCTTCAATCAAATATTCTTTAAACTCATCTAAAACCTCTTCTTTCGTAACTAATTTAATTCCATTGATATGATTTAAATCACTCTCAATTTTAACAGAGATTAAGTTTCTTCCTGATTTTATACCTGTTATTTTTACATTTATATCAAAATTTTCATTTAATAATTTTTCAATTTTCTTTAAAACCATTGTTCCATAGTTACCACTATATTTATCAATTGTATCTGTAATAGTTTTAAAATTATTTATTTCAATTTCTGGAACAAATACACCTTCATAATCTTTTATTAATTCATAAACGACTTTAGCTGGATAAAACTTTAAGCTTTTATGTGCTTTATATGATAGTTTAGCATAAGGAGATACTTTTAGTTCTTTATTTTTAGTTTCATTAAAATCTAAACCTTGTTTTTTAGCAATCATAATTCTAAAAGAATCTATAGTTAATGGTTCTAACATTATTTCTATTTTTGAATCTTTTTTTTGTAGTATAGTTGGTATAAATCTAGATTTTACTTTTTGTTCAACACTTTTGTCTTTTCCTAAAATATTAAAATTAAACTCTTTGTTATATATCTCTTCAACCTCTGCTAATAATTTTGGAAATGATGTTATTCTAGGATTACAGTTTTTTCTAATTTCTTCTAAAGAAAATGTAAATCTAGATTGAAATATATTTTTTTCTAATTCTAAATAAGCAACTTTTAAAAAGTAATTAAATAAATCTAATTGACTTGCTGTTAGTGGAACTGAATTACTAACAATTAAACTTGGTTTAAATAGATCCATTTTTTCTATTTCATTCATCTTTTGTTTTCTCCTTTTAATACTTTTAATACTTTTAAACCTTTTAGGGTGCTGAATCGTCAATAAAATCAATGGCTATCGAAAGAATACCCTCAATATTTGTCCGTCATACCCTCAATATTTGTCCGTCATACCCTCAATATTTGTCCGTCATACCCTCAATATTTGTCCGTCCAAAACAGTAAAATAGAATACCCTCAATATTTGTCCGTCTGCTGTTTAGACCAATAAAATCAATGCTTCACAACAACATACAAAAAATACCCTCAATATTTGTCCGTCCAAAGCCATAATACCCTCAATATTTGTCCGTCCAATCTTCGGTAGACATTGATTTTAAAAGGTTCTTCAAAGTGTACGCTATTATATAAATAATGTACACTTTTAGTAGAAATATAATTGAAAAATTTAAATTTTATTTTTTTGTAAGTTTTTGAATAAAATCTTGAATCATTTCATAGTCTTCATCTGATATATTTTGCTTTATTGTTATAACAGTTTTTTTTGCTGTTCTTTTACAGTCAAAAATAGTTTTTGAATAGATTGCATTCAAGTTGTTAATTTTTAATTCTTGTAAAATCTCTTTCAGTTCTTCTCTAGTTTTATCTTTATAAGATAAAACTAAATTCTTTTCATGTTCAGTAATATTATTATTACTTTTTGTAAGTTCATTTAAAATTTTATCGAGATAATCTGATTTAATAGGTCCAACCTCTTCTAAAACTTCTTTAATAATAGGATTGAAGTCAATAGCTTTTTTTATTGCATAAAATTGACTTTTAGCAATACCAAACATGTTTAAACACTCATCTAAAGAAACATTATCTTTTTCTGAAAGTGAATTAAACTTATAACTTAATTCTAAAATTGATAAATCTTTTCTTTTTGTATTTTCATCTATAGACACTTGTTCAAGTAGGTCAGCTGGAGTATCTTTTCTAAAAATAACAGCTTGTTTTTGCCATATCTTTTTTTCGTTTTCATCTAAAATCATTTTTAAAGCAAGAGATCTTCTCCAACCGCTAACAATAATATATCCACCTTCATTTTTTTCAAAAAGATATATTGGATTGAGTAATCCACAACTTTTTATAGAATCTAAAAGTGGTAAAAACCCCTCTTCTTCTTTAGTTTCATTTTCCGAGTTTAATCTATTTATAAATTTTCTATCATCAAAATCTATAGAATCAATCATATTTTTAGTTATATTAATAACAGTAGAATATTTAGCAATATTACTTTTTTCAAGTTGAACTGTAGATAGCGAAATATTATTTTTTAAGTGGTTGTTGTTTATCATAAAGTCTCCTTTTAATGTTTCAGTTAATTTTTGAACTATTGGAGTATTTTCTAACTCACAAATATAAGTTAAGTCTCCTTCAAAATTTAATTGATATATTTTCATTACATTCTCTTTAAAATTTCTTCTAGTAAGTTTAAATAATCTTTTGCACCATTACTGTTTTTGTCAAATTCTACAACAGATTTGTGATTATAATTTGCTTCAGCGATTTTTATATTATCTCTAATAACTGTATCAAATAGAGCATCATTAAAATGATTTTTTAGCATCTCATGGAATTGATTTTGAAGCTTTGTAGCTTTTTTAAATTTAGTTATTACAATTCCCATGATGTTAAGATTTTCATTAGTTGCTTCTCTAATCTCTTGAACTGATTCCAATAAGTCAGCAATTCCTTCAATACTATTTTCTTCAGCTTGAAGAGTTATGATAATATCATCTGCAGCATCTAAGGCGTTGTATGTTGCGAATTCAAGAGCAGGAGGGCAATCTATAAATATATAGTCATAGTTATACTTGATAGGCTCTATAGCTTCTTTTAATAGCTCTGACCATCCAGCTGATTTATCATGGTATAATCCAAACTTAGACATTTTAATATTATTTGGAATGTGATCGAGATTTTGTTCTATGTTAATAATTACATCACTTATTTCAGCTTCTCCATTAAAAACATCAACTATAGTTTTTATTTCTCTTTTTAAAAGATTGCAATTTGTAGTTAAATTTCCTTGACTATCCATATCAATAGTAAGAACTTTATTACCTTTTTGAGCTAAAATGTAACTCAAATTTCTTACTGTAGTAGTTTTACCTTCTCCACCTTTTTGATTAATAATAGCAATAATTTTAGGGTTCATACATTTCCTCCTCTATAGTTATTTAATAAATTCATTTGGTTTAATGATAATAGTTTTGCTTTCTTCATCAAAGATAACATTTACAGCTTTATTATCTGAGGTTAATCCCATTTTCTTTATCCAACTAATAGGAAGAGTTATTCTTGAAGTAGTACTTCCACTTCCACTTTTCATAAAAGATATATTAAGTAATCTTTGTGTATTTGTGTCCATTAAATTGCCTCCTTGACAGGTTGTCATATATA
>JBOFYP010000008.1:0-15162 GCA_051654725.1 Cetobacterium sp. | reverse complement strand
AATTTATAAAAAAGAGCCTTTCCATAATTTCTCCTTATATAAAGTGACCTATAAACGCTTTAATTCCCATTAAAACTAATATTCCTCCACCTAAATACTCTGTTTTATAACTTATTAAATGCCCAACTTTATGACCTAAGTAAACTCCAATAGAAACAATTAAAAATGTTATTGCGCCAATTATTTCAATTGAATAAAGTATATCTAAATTTTTAACTAATGAAAATGAAAATCCTATAGCTAAGGCATCTATACTTGTTGCAAATCCAAGTAAAAGTAAATTTGACATTACACTACATTTTCCTTCTGTTTCACACTCTTGTTCTTGCCAGCCGTCATAAATCATTTTTCCACCAACAAATAACAATAAAATTGTTGTTATTATATAATCATACTTTGAAATTTTATTGGCAAAAATAGCACCAACCTTCCATCCAATATACGGCATTAATGCTTGAAATCCTCCAAATATAAGAGCAATTTTAAAAATATTTCTTTTTTTTAATCTCTTCATTGCTAATCCCTCTGTTAATGAAACTGCAAAAGCATCCATTGCCAATCCTATTGATATTAATACCAATGATAACGTATCCATTTTCTATCTCCTTTAATTTTATTTTATAATACTCTTATTATACATTCTCTTTTTCTATTTCTCAATTTTTTTAACAAAAAAAAGAGAAAGTTTTACTTTCTCTAAAATTAGTTAATTATACCATTAAATTTAAAACTGATAATGTTCCTATAAACCAAAGTGCAAAATTTATTTTTTTAATCTCTCCTGCTGCTATATGAGTTATTATATAAGATATAAATCCGAAACTTAATCCTATACTAATACTATAAGTTAATGGCATCATAATTATTGTTATAAATGCTGGAACAGCTAATTTCATATCCGTAAAATCTATATTTACAATAGATTTAAACATAAATACACCAACTAAAACTAATGCTGGAGCTGAGGCATAACCTGGAACTACTGCTACTAATGGTGTAAATAATAATGCAAATATAAACAATAAACTTGTTACTAATGATGATAGTCCCGTTCTAGCTCCTGCTGCTATTCCTGCTGCTGATTCAGCTAAAGAAGTTACTGTACTTGTTCCTAATACTGCTCCTATTAATGTTGATGTAACATCCACTTGAAGCATCTTTTTTAAACCAATATCTCCATCTTTTCCTTGAGCTAATCCCATATTTTTATAACATGCCATCATAAATCCTAAAGAATCAAATAAGTCAATAAACATAAACGAGAATATTGATCCTATTAAAGATATTTTTAATGCTCCTAAAATATTTAATTTCATAAATATTGGAGATATTGACGGAGGCATAGAAATTATAGCTGTTGGTAAATTTACAATTCCTAAAAACATTCCCATCATAGTTGTTATTGCTATACTTAATAGTATTCCACCCTTTATCTTCTTTATTTCACAAATAACCATTATTACAAAACCTATAATACCTAAAATTGTTGTAATTGGAAATTTACCTAGTCCCACTAATGTAGCTTGATTAGAAACAATTATACCCATATTTTTCAAACCTATGAAAGCTATAAATAGCCCTATTCCTGAAGCTGTGGCTGTTGAAATAACAGATGGTATTGCATTTGCTATTTTTTCTCTAATTCCTCCTAAAGTCATTATTAAGAAAAATAAACCAGATATAAATACCACACCTAAAGCGTCTTCCCAAGCTACTCCTTGACCTAATACTAAAGTATAAGTGAAAAATGCATTTAATCCCATTCCAGGACCTAATGCAAATGGTGCATTTGCCCAAAAAGCTGCTATTGCAGTTCCTATAGCTGTTGCTAAACATGTAACTGTTATTAGTGCTCCTTTATCCATTCCTGTTGCTGAAAGTATTGCTGGATTTACAAATACTATATATGCCATAGTTAAAAAAGTTGTAATTCCTCCCAAAACTTCTATTTTGATACTACTTCCTCTTTCTTCAATTTTAAAGAAACTATTTAATTTACTCTGAATGATGCTCATAAACCCTCCAATTTTAATTAAAAAAAGTATAAACTCTAATTTAGGATAGAATTTATACTTCAAACATTCTTAAAATTTATTTAAGAGATTTTATGTATAAATCTACCCATAGCATCCTGATTTAAGGTTAGGACGTAGAAACTTTTGGACCGTATTTCCAAAATATATGAGTAAACTTTTATTGATTATAATATCATAAAAAACCCATTATTTCAACTACCTTGTGAAAAAAGTATAATAAATATTTTTTACATTGTATGATATAATTATACTTATATTTTTATCACTTCTAGTAAGGAGGTTTTTATGAAAAATCCATCAATTTTTAAAATCTATTTTTTAACTTTTAGTATTTTTATTTTTACAAGTTGCTCTGCTATTTTAACAACTATTGGAAACAATAAAATTAACAACTCTATAAACAGCTATTATTCAAATGGAATTACATCTAATGGTACTTTGAATTTAATAGCTGGATTAGATTTATCTCCAGATTCTTTGATTGGAATTAATCACTATAAAAAACAATACTTTGAAATTTCAGAACTTAAAAATACAATCTTAAAAAAGAAAGTTTTTTTTATTCAAGATATCAACGACCTAAACTTATATCTTTTAACAGTAGAAGAGTTTAAAAAAATAAGTACAAAATTACCTAGTATTAAAATTGATTATAATGATTATAACTCTTCAAAAATAATTATAAAAAAAATATTTGAAGATTTTATCTACAAAAATGAAACAAAATACTTTAATAGGTCTCAATCTATCCAAAATATTTTATATTATAAATCTTTAAATAACTATATTAATAGTTCTATTTTGAACAATATTATTCTTAATCTTGAAAATAAAGTTACAATTAATTTATATGTATCATCTTCATTTAGAGGTTTTTCAAAGTTAGAATATTTGGTTACCAATTCATTTTTAAAAGTAGCTGATTACAACTTTAATCGAAATTTAGGTAATTATATTATTTTTAAAGGATATTCGGATTTCATCTCTCCTAATTCTAATAATAGCTTTATTGAATTTAATTTCTCTAATATTTACACTAGAACTGTTGAAACTAATATAGAAAAAAATGGAGAAAACACAATTTTTATTGCTAAAAAAAGAATTACTTTAACTGGATTTTATAATATATATTCTCCAAACAATAGTATTACAAAAAAATATTTTGAATTTAGTGAAGATTATACTTTAAAAGTAAAAAAATATGATGAATCTACTTTTTATGATGATGAACGTTATATTTTGAAAGATATTTTAGAAGATAAGTTCAATAATATTATACGTCATGACTTAAATGAATTTTTATAACAAAAAAGCAGAATTCAGAATTCTGCTTTTTTTATTACTTTTTAAAAGTTTCTTTTTTTGATTCAAATGCTTTTAAAATATTTCTAAGCTCTCCATTTACGCTATGTGCATGGAATGTTGAACCTGCTAAAGAATCTACTGGTAACTCTTCTACATTTTTATTTAAATATTTATTTATCCACTCTTGATCATTAACGTTTTGATGCTTTTCATTGGCATCTGGCAGATAAAATCCTAATAATTTTCCTTCGTTTGATATAATAGCTATCAAAGCTTCATGTTTGTTATAAGATTTTATATGAGTTAAGCCTATGTATGCTACAACTTTTCCATCTTTTTCAACTGTACTAAAATTATAATAACCTAAATTTGGTGTTTCATAAATTTCACCTAACCCATCATAATTCATTCCTGTTTTCTTTAAAACTTCTTCAATTTGAGGAGTATATTTTTCTATAGAGTACTTTGATAAATCTTCTGACTTTGCTCTATAAGCAAATGATAATTGTGATAAACAACAAATCAATAATAATATTTTTTTCATATTAATTGCCTCCGCTTTTTAGTTTACATGTTCTATTATAACATATTAAGGTGAAATTTGTTACGTTTTTTTGAAGTGTTTTTGTTCTAAGTTTAAAAAAATTGAATAATTGTTCGAAAAGGTATAAAATACTAAAGTATATTTAATTTTTAACAAAGGAGCCTATATATGGAAAGAATTGAAAAAAAATTGTATGAAATTGAAAAAGAATATTTAGAACTTGAAACTGGTATTGTTGATTACTCAAATAATACTATTAAATCTCCTGATTTAAAGAAAAAAGGATCTAAATTTGGAATTTACGAGCAAAAAGGTAAACAAATGATGCTTCGATTAAAAGCAGTTGGTGGAGAACTTTCTAATCAAAATTTCAAAGATTTAGTTGAAATAATGTTTGATCAAAACATACCTTATCTACACCTTTCAACAAGACAAAATTATCAGCTTCATGAAGTAGATTTTGATAATGTTAAAACAACAATCGATCTTTGTAATACTAAAAAAATGTATTTTAGAGGTGGTGGTGGAAATACTTTCAGAAGTATTTTAGTTTCTACATATACAGGTGTAGATAAAAAAAGTAATTTTGATGTTACTCCATATGCTAAAATGATTGAAAATGAAGTTTTCTTAATTGATAAAGCTTTTGATTTTGGAAGAAAATTAAAAATTGGTTTCTCTAATAATCCAGAAGATGAGTTTGTTATGGCTGTACAAGATATGGGATTCATTGCAAAAGAAATCAATGGTAAAAAAGGATTTAAAGTCTTCTCTGGTGGTGGAATGGGAAGAGGTAGTAAAATTGGACATATTTTAATTGAGTTTCTTCCAGAAGAGGAGTTACTTAAAGCTGTTAAAGCTATGATTGAACTTTTCTATGACCGTGGAGATAGAGTTAATAGAATGCAGGCTAGATTGAGATTCCTAGTTGAAAAAGTAGGTGCTGAAGGTTTCAAAAAATTATTCTTAGATTATTTCAATAAAGAAACTATTGAAAATGGAACTATTGAAAATGTTGATTATATTAAGTTGATATCGGAATTAAATAAATTCAATATTGAAAATACTACTCCTGAATTTAATGAATGGAAAAATTTATGTGTAAAAGAAACTAAATTTAAAGATATTGTTTCTTTAGTTCTATATGTTAAAAATGGGGATTTAACTAAAGAAAATGCAAAAAAACTTTCTAATCTTTTAGAAAAAATTAATGCACCTATAATTAGAGCTACAATAAATCAAAATATAGTATTACCTCTAATTCATAGCTCGGCTTTACCATATATTTATGAATTTTTAAGTACTGAAATTCCTGAAATTGTAACTGAAACTTTCTCTATAAGAGGACAAATTAGAGCTTGTGTTGGTTCAAAAATTTGTATGATTGGTGTTCAAGACTCAGTTTCTATTGCTGATATGATAGGAGCTGAATTAGATTCTTTAGCTCAACAATATCCTCAATACAAAAAAATAATATTTAAAGAAGCTAAAAATATTAGAATTTCTGGATGTCCAAGCTCTTGTGCTGGTATTCCTGTTGCACCGTTAGGATTTATTGGATTAAAAAAGAGAATAAATGATGTTATAACAGACTGTATGCAAGTTTATATGGGTGGAATCTTAACTGAATCTATTCAATCATTAGCTTTTGAAATTCCAAATCTTATTTTACCAATAGATGAAGTTCCTATTTTAGTAAAAAGATTAATGGAAGATTATTTAGAGATGTTACAAGTTTATGACTTAACTTTTGCACAATATATGTATGAAAGAAGATTAGAAGAATTTTAAGCAAAATAAGGAAGAGTTCGCTCTTCCTTATTTTTTAATCTTTTTTCGAAAAATAAATTTCATTTATTGTTTTTATGAAAAAAATAAAATATTTTTATCTTGACTAATTTATTATTTTCATTTAAAATGAATTTGAAAAATAAATTTTACGAGGTGGAGTTATGTTAGCTGAGCATTCTAAAAATAAAAAAGTAGTTGACAATGGTTTTCAAATTGCAAATAATGCTAAATTAGCAGCTGAAGAATTTGGTAAAGATAATGTTATTAATGGAACTCTTGGTATCTTTTATAATAACAATGAAGAGATGCATACTTTAAATATTGTTAATCACGAATACAAAAATATTTCAAATACTGATTTATTTAATTATGCCTCAAGTATTAGTGGTGAAGTTAATTTTGTTGAAGCTGTTAAACAGTATGTACTTGGAAGAGATTATAAAAATAAATTTGAAAATAAATTTCTTGAAGTTATTGCAACTCCTGGTGGAAGTGGTGCTCTTTTTAACACTTTCAAAAATTATGTAAATATTGGCGAATACGTTCTTTTACCTAATTATATGTGGAGTTCTTATAAATTGATGAGCAAAGAGGTTGGTGGAGATTTTAAAACGTACTCTTTATTTAATAATAAAGAGGAGTTCGATTTAATTAACTTTAAAAAATCTGTTTTTGAATTAGCTAAAACTCAAAAAAATGTTGTAATAGTTTTAAATAATCCTTGTCATAATCCTACTGGATATACTCTATCTTCTTCTGAATTAAAAGAGGTTATGAATATTTTAAAAGAGGCTTCTTCTTTATCTAATATTATTCTAATCAATGATATTGCTTATATGGATTTCAATAATGAAGAAAATAATTTTACAGATATCTATCAAGACCTTCCAAAAAATTTATTGGTTGTCATAACTTTTAGTATGTCTAAATCTCTTTGTTCTTATGGTTTAAGGGTTGGTGCTCAAATTGCAATATCTTCTTCAAAACAAATTATAGAAGAGTTTACAGATGCTAGTATCTATACTTGTAGAAGTGTTTGGTCTAATATCTCTAAAGGTGGAATGAATCTTTTTAGTAATATCATTTTAAATGAATCAAAATATAATGAACTATTAATTGAGCAACATGAAATGAAAAATATGTTAAAAGAGCGTACTGATATTTTTTTACAGGAAGCTCTCGACATTGATTTAAATATACTTCCATATAAAAGTGGATTCTTTATAACAATTCCTTTCGGAAATATTTCTGAAGATGAAATCACTCAGAGATTGAATGATAAAAATATCTTTACTATTATTATTCCTGGGGCTATTAGATTAGCAATTTGTAGTATTCCAAAATCTAAAATTTATGGGCTTGCAGCAAAAATTAAGTCTGTTCTTTCTTAGTAAAAAATAAAATTTAAATAATATAATTCAGGAGGATTTTATGAAACAAGAGATTTTTATAGGTAGAAATAGTGCAATTCTAAATTTTTCAACAAAATATTGTGATACGTCTGAAACTTTACTTTCAAGCTATTCTTTTAAAAAAGTTATTTCAAAATATATTCATTCAATTGAGAACAAAAATACTTCTGTTTTTCAATTTTTAAAAACTAATTGTAAAGAGGATATTTCTGAAACTATGATTAAATTGTTTAAACTTTTAATTATATTAGACAAAAAAGAGGTTTCAAACCTTGATCCTAATTTAACTCCACTATTAGAAAAAGAAAATTTATTATTTGAGTTTATTGAAGGTCTTTATTCTTATTGGAGAAAATATGAAAGATATGCAATTATTCAAAATAAAAATGCTAGTTTAGGATTACAAAATATAAACTTTATTGATTCTATGAATAGTTTCACTAATTTAATTTTAAAAACATATAGATTAGTTGAAGAAAATATTTTAGGTGAACATCATAGAGTTTATAGACAGCTCCATGCTGGTGTTAATGCGGGATTAATTTTAAATGATATATCTTGGAGATGCCCTAAAGAGTATTCTTTTTTAGAGAAAATTCCATTTGTTGAATCAATTGTATTACAACCACCATTTATTACATACCCAGGTAAAAATACCAGAAAAGGTACTTTTTCTGAAAATAAAGAAAATCCAATTGAAAATTTAACTTTAAATTTAGATAATTGGATTTGTTTCCCTGCTAAAGTAGGAGAGCTTTTAGCATTTGTATACTTTGATATAAATTTTATGGCACAAGGTGTTACACTGAGTAATCTTTTTGAACTAGCTAAAAAAGAGGAATATTTAAATAAAAAACCTGATATTATCTATATGTATGGTGTAAAAGATTTCCATTCTGATATGAGAACAGAATTTTATAAAGATTCTCAAAATGATTTAATGATTGGTTATGTTAATTTCAATGAAGGAATTGATTATTTTGGGTATATGAAAAAAATGATTTTAACTTTACATAATATAAAAATGATTGATTCTGGATATCTTCCTATACACGGTGCTATGGTTAATTTAACATTTAAAAATGGATTAGAAAAAAATGTTATAATTATGGGAGATAGTGGTGCTGGAAAATCTGAAAGTTTAGAAGCTTTTAGGAAAATTAGTGAAACTTATGTTAAAGATATGAAAATAATTTTTGATGATATGGGTGTTCTTAAATTAGATGATAATAAACTTACTGCATCTGGTACAGAGATTGGTGCTTTTGTTAGACTAGATGACTTAGATATTGGTTATCCGTATAAAGAGATAGATAGAAGTATCTTTATGAATCCTGATAAGATTAATTCTCGTATAATAATTCCTATCTCAACTCATGCTGACATTATAAGAAAATATCCAATTGATATGTTCTTATACGCTAACAATTATGAAGTTGGAGAAGAATTAGAATTCTTTGGAACTTCAGAAATTGCAAAACCTACTTTTATCGAAGGAGCTCGTAATGCAAAAGGAACTACGAGTGAAATAGGTCTAGTTAAATCATATTTTGCAAATCCATTTGGTCCTGTACAAAAAAAAGAGAAAACAGATATTCTTATTGATACGTATTTTGATAAGATGTTCTCTGATAAAACTTTAGTTGGACAAATTAGAACAGGTTTAGGAATTGAAGGTTTTGAAAAAAGTGGTCCTGAAAAAGCTGCTAAAAAACTTTTTGATCTTTTAATTAAATCTTAATCCAGAATATTTTTACAAAAAAACTAGCTAAGAAATTAATCTTAGCTAGTTTTTTTACTTTATGCATAATTACTTTTTTCAAAATAATTTGAATCGTTTCCGTTTACAAATATTACTGTTCCATTTTTTATAATATCTATAGTTTTCTTTGATATATCTCTTGGTAATGCAGGGCATCCTAGACTTCTTCCAAGTCTACCCAATGATTTTGAAATTCTTGGATTTGCATAATCTGCACCATGAATAACAATATATCTCTCTTTTGCTTTATCATTAATTCCTTTTTCCAATCCATTCAATACTAAAGAGTAACCATTTCCTCCATTATATGTATTTTCAGTCAAGAAAAAGCCTAAAGAACTCTTATTTGAACTTACTTTATTTGAAAATGAAGTCGCAATATTTCCACCACTTTGCTTTCCGTGAGCTACATGAGAATTAACTAATATTTTTTTATTCTGCATATCAATTACATAGAATCTTTTTTCTGTTGAAGGTTTAGAATAATCTATTATTGTTAAGAGTTGCTTCTTTTTTCCTTCAATTTTGTTATAGCCATTTAAAGCTGTCTTAAATACATCATAGTTTAATTTCCCATTTAAACCAATCTCATTATATAATTTCTGTTCGTTATTTTCTGCTGTTTTTTTTGTTACATTTTTTAACAAGTCTTTTTTCACTGCTACTTTCACTGTTTTATTTTCTGTCTTTGTAGGATTCTTTAATGCAATACCAAAAGTTGTTATAGATATTGAACCTAAAATAAGAGCTAATATTAATTTTTTTTTCCTTAACACAAAAACCTCCACTAATTAACAATTTTCCCTAAATAAACTATATATTTTATATATAGTTTATATTATATCATTTTATATAAAAAGAGTCAAGGATTCAAAAACCCTTGACTCTCTAACTAAATTATTCAATTACAATAACTAAACCTCTATTAATCTCAGCCCATCCATAAACATATTTAGCATGAGATGAAGCATTCCTTACACACATATGTGACCGTGGAGTTGTTCCTAATGTTGGAGAATATTCAATAATTTGTGTTCTTGGGAGATTTACTGGAACACCATGAATATATCCGCCACCAGAAAATCTTGTTGCGTATGGTGCAAATCCATCTATCTCAGTTTTACTTCCATCTCTTAAATATTCCATTTTTTGTTTTTTACTCTGAACAACAAATACTCCTAATGGTGTTGGTAAAGCATAAGGTGGTTTATCTAATCCTGTTGATGCTGGATTCATACTTCTAATTTTCCATACATCTCCTTCTTTTTCTAGAGTTGCTATATTTTGATTTTTTCTATCTACTACCACAACTTTAGAGAAACTCTTAGCTTCTATCTCTTTTACATATCTAGCAGGTATAAGCCATTCTCCATCCATAGATTCTACTACTACTTTATAATGCTCTATATTCCTAGAAATAATTGATACCAATGACCCATCTGGAGCATATCTATCTGGTCTATCCATTTGTCCCTCTAAATATAGTGGAATTCCCTGATTTCTTCTATGACCAAAATTATCTTTAACTGTTGGTCTTGCTCCATTACTATATTTTTGCATAGCAATTTGTCTTGCCACTGGTGGTAATCCATTAATATTTTTATAATTTTTTAAACTTCCAAACCTTCCATTTATAGATTGGAAGCTATCTAATCTATCTAGATGCTCGGATATTTTTTCCCACTGAAAACTTCTAGTACTTTTTCCATATTTATAAGTATCTCCTAAAGTGTATTTTTTATAGGTTAATTCTTTCTCTATTGTAGCAGCATTAGAAACCGTATAAGTCATAACTGATAAAAATAATACCATCAAACATTTCAGTTTACTTTTCATAACATACTCCTCTAACTTTTTTAGATTATATGTTAAATATACTTAGATATTCTCTTCTTTCCTACTTCATAAATATAAAATAATATCGGTATTAAAATCAATGTTAGTAATGTTGAGAAAATTAATCCAAATATTACAGCAATAGCCATTCCTCTATACATCTCACTACCTTGACCTATTCCTAAAGAAAGAGGAATCATTCCAAAAACTGTTGTCATTGTTGTCATAAATATCGGTCTTAACCTGGTTTTTCCAGCTTCTAATATAGCTTTGTCTAAAGGATATTCTCTCTCCAAAAGAATTTTAATATAATCAATTAAAACAATTGCATTATTAACAACTATTCCTGCTAACATTATTATTCCTACAAATACCATTGTATTTGTCTTCTGACCAGTTATTAATAATCCACTATAAACTCCAATAATTGAAAGTGGAACTGTTCCCATTACTATAACTGGTAATATATACGATTCAAATTGTGCTGCCAGTATAAAGTAAACTAAAAACATCGCTACCATGAATGCAAACTTTAATTGATCATTTACTTCAGACATACTTCTTCCATTTCCACCAAAAGAGTATGTTACTGTTTTAGGTAACCCAATCTCATCTATAATCTCTTTTAAATATTTTTGACCAGTAACTAAGTCTAAACCATTAGATACATTTGCATTTAAAGTTATCATAGTTATCTTATCTTCTTTGTCTATTCCGTAAGCTCCCTCTCCAATCTCTATCTTAGCAATATCTTTTAACTTAACAACTCCTCCATTTTGAGATTTGATTCTCATCTCTTTCAACTTTTCAGGTGAATTTCTAAATTCTTCTGCTAATCTTAAACTAACATCAACCTCTTCATTTCCAGTTTTGATTTTTATAGGTGCCCCACCTAATATTTGATAACTTACTGACAATGTTAAATCATTTACTCTAACTCCATAATATTCCATTTTTTTTCTATCTAATAAAATTCTAATCTCTGGGTTTCCATTTACCATTGAGTTATTTATATCTGTAAATCCAGAATTTTGATTCATTTTCTGTGCTATTACATTTGAAATATATCCTAGTTGATTTAAATCATCTGATTTTAAAATTAAAGAGATATCCCTACTACTTCCTCTTCCAAAAGCCATTCTAGGAATCAGATTCAATTTTACATCTGGTATATGAATAACTTTTTTTCTCATTTCACCCATTATTTGTTGAACTGTTTTTTTTCTATCACTTTTAGGACCAATATCAACTATTAATGAAACTGCATCATTTGAAACTGATGAAATATATTTTTTAGTTCCCTCATCTTTTGATACGACAATTTCTAACTCTTTTGCTATTCTATTAGATTTTTCTATCTCCATTCCACTTGGAAGTTCAGCTATTATAGTGTATACACCATCATCCGTTGTTGGCATAAACTCTCCACCTATATTTTTAGAACCATAACCTACAATAGCTATAAATAATATTACCATTCCTGTGATTACAGTAATTTTATAATTAAGAGCTTTTTCTAAAATTTTAGAGTAATATTTTTTTATAAATTTTAATATTTTACCCTCTTCATGAATTGTTGTTTTTGATTTCAAAATTCTACTTGATATCATTGGAACAAATGTTATCGCTATTATTAAAGAAGCTAGTAAAGAGAAGGTTATTGAATAAGCCATATCCTTGTAAATCTCTTTAGCTCTTCCCTCTCTTATTACAATTGGTATGAAAACTGCTATTGTGGTTGCTGTTGAAGCTATTATTGGAATAATAACCTCTGTTGCTCCATTTTCTGATGCTTCCATTCTATCTTGCCCTAACTCAGTTAGATGTCTAAAAATATTATCTAGGACTACTATTGAGTTATCTACAAGCATTCCAACACCTAAAGATAATCCCATCAGAGATATTATATTTAAAGTCATACCATTTGCTCCAAAGAATCCAAATGTAGCTATAATAGAAACAGGAATTGCCACTGTAACAACCAATGTTGCTCTCCAATCTCTTAAAAATATGAATAAAATTACACCTGCTAAAAGCAGTCCTGTTAAAGCATTATTTTTTACCGTATTTATTGATCTTGTTATATCTATAGCTGTATCCCTATTAATTGTAAAACTAGCTCCCCTAGGTAAAAGTGGCTCTATTTTTGTTAACTCTTCTCTTGCTAGTTTAGAAATTTCAACAGTATTTCCAACATCACTTTTTTCAATATTAATAATTATATTTTCAACTCCATCAGTTCTTCCGTAACTACTTCTATCCTTTATACTTAACTCTACTTTTGCTACATCTGTTAAATATAGTGTGTCTCCATCTTGATTTCTTAATACTATTCCTTGAATATCTTCTAAAGTTTTAGCTTCACCTGAAACTTTTACTAAATACTCTTTATCTCCTTCTCTTACATATCCAGAAGGGAAATTCAAACTAGAACTTTTTAGAGTGCTATACAACTCCGTTACACTTAAATTGTAAGCTTCTAACTTATCTGGATCTATACTTATACTAATTTGTTTTTCAAGTCCTCCAAATATACTTACAGAGCCTACACCTTCTATTCTTTCAAGTCTAGGAATTATAACATTATCTGCAAAACTTTTAAGATTTATCAAATCATCTCCTCTAAGTCCTACAAGCATAACTCTATCTCCACCAGACGAACTTTTTCTAATTACAGGCTCATCTATATCATCTGGTAAACTATTTCTTATTCTACTTACAGCTGTTACTAAATCATTTACTTTATTATCTATTACTACACCATATTCAAACTCTATTGATAAAGATGATTTTCCCATTGTTGATTTTGTGGTTATCCTTTTTATGCCTTCAACACTAGTTAATCCTTTCTCTATCTCTTTTGTTACCAGCTTTTCCATATCGTCTGGAGAAGCTCCCTTCCAACTTACTCTTACTGCTGCCATTGGCATATTATAATTTGGCATTAATTGTGTTTTTAAATTAACTAGTGTCAATGTCCCTAAGATAACCATTGAAATTATTATCATCATAGTTACAACAGGACGTTTTATTGAAAATTGTGATATATTCATGTCGCTCTCCCTATTTCAAAATATTAACTTTATCTCTATCTTCTAATAAAAATTGTCCATCTATAACAAGATTCATATTACTATATAGTTCATTACTCAAAACTTCTTGTTTTTCATCTGTTGAATATCCTCTTTCAACAAGTATTCTTTTAGCTTCTCCATCTTCTATTATGAAAATATAAGAATATAACTCTTTTAAAACAATAGCATTTTTAGGAACTAAATATCCTTCTTTCTCTCCTGTTTGAACAGAAACTTTTGAATACATTCCTTTTTTAATTTTACCTTCAGAATTGTCTACTTCAACTTTTATTTGATATTTTTTATTATCTTTATTTGCCACTGGATTTATTTCAAATACTTTTCCAAAATAATTTTTCTCTATTCCCTCTAAATCTACTTCAGCTTTATTTCCAACTGACAATTGACTTATCTCATGAACTGATACTCCTGTTTTAACTAAAATTTTACTATCATCTACAACTGTTACAATTTCACTATTTGCCGCTACTTTTTGATACTGTTTTAAACTTAAATCTGTTATAACTCCATTTATTTTTGCTTTAACAATTAAATCTTCATAATCTTTTTGAGCAGATAAATATATAGCTTCTGAATTTTTTAAATTACTTTGTGAAGTTAAATAATTTGATTTTTTTGTTAAAAATTCATCTTCTGAAATAAGTTGTTTATCATAAAGTTGTTCAAATTTGCCATAGCTTTTATCTTTTATAGCAAAATCTGCTTTGTTAGATATATATGTTGCTTTTGCCTTTAAAAAAGCTGATTGAACTTCTTGGTCATCTAAAATTAAAATTATTTTACCTTTTTTAATTCTATCACCATTTTTAAAGTTAATTTTTTTTACTGTTCCACCTGTTTTTGTAATTGTTTTCACTTCATTTAAAGCTTCTGTAACACCACTTGATATATTTAACTTTACAATTTTCTCTGAATCTATTTCAGATACCTTTACATTTTTAGCTAGATTAACCTTTTGTTTTTGATTTACTTTATCAGTACCACAAGAGGTTAATATAATTGCAGCTGATATTACTAGTAATTTTTTAATCACTTTTTACTCCTCCACTTTTTATTTTGTATATAAAACTATTTTAACATACAATGTATTTTTTTTATATTTTAATTTACAAAATATAAAACTAATTTCTAATTTAAAGGATTTTTTTTTATACTCCGTAATAATTGTTTAAAATACTTTTATCTTAGGAGGTTTTATGAAAATATCAATTATTTTAGATTTTATATGTCCCTATTGTTTTATTGGAGAAAAAATTTTAGAAAAAGCTTTAAGAGAATTAGATTTAAAACCTGAATTTAAATTTTTACCTTATGAACTTTGTCCAGAACCTGCTCCTCAATCAGTTGTAAATTCAAATAATAAAAGTTATTTTATAAACAA
>JBOFYP010000007.1:0-46992 GCA_051654725.1 Cetobacterium sp. | reverse complement strand
GCTTCAATTGTAAATATTTGTTTACCTTCAGCTCTAGCAGCAAGAGTACTACAAGAAAGAATAGGTGAATTATTGAAAAGTACTGTACAAAGACCACAAGCTCCTGTGTCACAACCTCTTTTAACACTTAAGTAACCTTCTTTTCTTAAAACATCTAGTAGGTAATCGTCATCTTTAATAAGAATCTGTTTTTTTCTACCATTTATAGTAGTATTTAATAGCATTAGTCGGTAGCCTCCTGAATTCCTTTTTTTAGTAGTGCTT
This sequence comes from Cetobacterium sp., assembly GCA_051654725.1. GTDB lineage: Bacteria > Fusobacteriota > Fusobacteriia > Fusobacteriales > Fusobacteriaceae > Cetobacterium_A. Next base: position 46,728 of record JBOFYP010000007.1, on the reverse strand, counting down.
TTAATAGAAGCTCTCTGTAAGATTTTGAACCTCTCATATTATCATCTAAAGGAATTTCATCAATAATATTATTTACAGCGTTTATAATATTTTCTTCTAAATTTTCAGAACTATTTAATATAGCCATAGATTTTTTAGCTAACATTGCTTTTCCAGGTCTAGCTCCAACAGAGATAGTATAGATATTATTACTATTTGAAATAGCTAAATTTATAATAGAATAATCAGATTTACTTTTTCTAACACATTGGAATGATGTTTTAGAAGATATTTTAGGAATTAAAATTTCTATTAAGATATCTTTTCTAAAAGTGTTTTCTTTTAAAAAATCTTCTAAAGATAAAATTCCACCATTAAAAAGTTTAACTTTACTATTTAATGATAATAAAACAGGAATTAAATCAGAGAAGCCATATTTACTAAAAACAGTAGCTCCAACAGTAACATTAGTTCTAAACTGTACTCCAATTATATCTTTTAGAGCTAGGTTGAAAATTTCTCCAAAATAATTTTTTAATACTAAATTAGTTTCTAAATTTCTGAATGTAGTCATAGCACCAATAGATATAAAATCATCAGTTTCTGAGATATAATTTAAATTTAAGTTTGATAAATCAATAGCAGTATTCCAAGATGTATTTCCCATTCTTAAATAAGAAGTTCCACCTAAAACAATGTTTTTTTTATTTTTTAAAAGTTCTGAGTAAGCTTCTTCAATAGAAGATGCTAGAAAAAATTTAGAAAAAGAAAACAAGTTAAACCCCCCAATAAAATTTAATTTTTATAAAACTTTTTTACCAATAGAAACTTTTTCTATAATTGTACTTTCGACAACTTCATTTTCTGGTGGTAAGATTAAATTTAGTAAAACAGCTATTGTACCAGAAACAACAATTCCAGATCCACCAAATATAAGTTTAACACTTTCTGGGAAAGCAGTAAGAGCTTCAGGAACATTTCCAAGACCATAACCAAGACCTAAAGATACAGCTAAAATTACAGAGTTTCTACTTTTTAAAGGTTCTTTTGTTATCAAATTAATTCCACTGATAGATATCATTGCAAAGACCATAACTAAACTACCACCAATTACACTTGCAGGAATGATAGTGAAAAGAGCTCCTATTTTAGGAATAAATGCTCCAACAACTAAGAACATAGCACCAGTAGCAACAACAAATCTACTCATTATACCAGTCATAGCAATTATACCTGTGTTTTGGCTGAAAGATGTAGTTGGTAAAACAGAGAACATAGAAGCTAAAGCACTTCCAAGTCCATCAGCTAAGATACCACCAGAAAGCTCTCTATCAGTAGTTTCTCTCCCAGCTCCTCCCATAGTAACTCCAGACATATCTCCAACAGTTTCTACGGCTGAAACAATGAACATTAATATCATAGCTAAAATAGCATCAAAGTGAAATGCAAATCCAAACATAAATGGTTTTGGAACTGTTACATATCCAGCCTCAAGAAGAGGTTGAAGATTAACTTTTCCAAACATTAAAGCTACTATAAACCCAACAATAGTTCCTATAAAAATAGAACCAGTACTTAAAATTCCTTTTGTAAATTGTTTGAAGAACACAACAGTTATAAGAACGATAGTTCCAATTGTTAAATTTTCAATGGAACCAAAATCAGAAGCTCCAACTCCACCAGCAAAACTTTTAATTCCAACAGGTAAAAGTGAAAGTCCAATTGATAAAACAACAACACCAGTTACAATAGGTGGGAAAAATTTCCTAACTCTATTAATAACTAAACCTAAAAGACCTTCAAATAAACCTCCAATTAAAGCTGCACCTAAAACTCCTTCAAAACCATATTTTGTTCCTATAGATATAGCTACAGGTACAAATGCAAAACTCGTTCCTACAACAATTGGTAATTTTGCTCCGATAGGTCCAATAGTATAAGCTTGAATAAGAGTATTAATTCCTGCAACAAACATAGAAGCTTGAATTAGTAAAGTTTTTTGTTCATTTGAAATTCCTAAAACACTAGCCACGATAATTATAGGTGTTATATTACTAACAAACATAGCTAAAATATGCTGTAAACCTAAAGGTAAAGCTGTTTTTAATTCTGGAACTCCGTCTAAATGGTATGGCGATCTGTTTTTGTTCATTGTTTGTAATCCTCCTAAAATTCTTATTTGAATTTTACTCAATATATAGTTGGATTAAACTATATTAAATAGAAAATAAAAAAAGATTATCTTTTTTCATCTTCTACAAGTGAAAAATAGATAATCTAAAAACAACCTAGACTAATAATCTATTTAATTCACTCATAGTGGTTAATTTAAGGTTAACCGTAGAAACTTCCGACCGTATTACGGATATATATGAGTAATTCTTTTATTTGTTCTTAAACTGTACTAAAAAACAATGTTTTATTTTTTTTAGTGAAATTAAGAACGTTTATTAACAATGATAATAACACAATTTTCTAGAGAATTCAACAATTTTTTAAGCAAGATTGAAAACTTTAAAAATTAAATTAAAAAACCTCACAAAATATGTGAGGTTGAAATTTTTAAATTGGCGGAAGCGTATAGGAATCGAACCTACCAGCGATTTAACTCGCCAAGACAGTTTTGAAGACTGCTGAGAACACCAGTAACTCAACCGCTTCCAATTTATAAAGTTATTATAGCATATTTTTTTAAAAAATGAAAGCAGAAAATTTCTTTTTAAAGCCAACTTTTTCACAAAGGTAAATCTCATAAATATCAGAAGTTATATTGTTTTGTTCTAATAACGAAACAATATTTTCAATATTTTCAATTTTAGCTTTTATAGAAAATCCACAGCTAGATTTTAATTCGCTAGGTAAAGGGATTATTTGAACAGAAATATTATTTTCAAAAAGAAACTTTTCAATTTTCATAACTAAATGAGTTGAATCGATTGTAATTACTAAGAACTTTTCAATATTCATTATGGTTTAATCACCTTTTTAGCTTTCATTTGTAAATCAATAATATTATACATATTAGTTATAGTTCCAACACCAACTGTTTTTTCTAAATTGTAGAAATTAACACAAGCACCACAAGATAAAATTTGAACTCCTCTATCTTCTAAAGATTTTAAATACTCAATAGTAGTCTTATTAGAAGCAGTTAAAAAGACTCCACTATTATAGAAAATAATAGCTTTAGGAATGTTTTCCATCTCTGTAAAAGTGTATAAAAAGCCTTTCATTAAAGTTTCACCAAGAGAAGAATCACCACTTCCCATTTTATCTGAATCAATTACAATTATTGTATCATTATTTAAATCATCTATATTTTTATTTTCTGATTGTGCTACTTTTTCTATTTGTATAAAGAAAGTATCACCATTAGAAATTGTTTTAAAAGAATAACCTAACTCTTTTGAGAATTTTTCAATGTTTTCTTTTGAAATTACATTATCTACAGCAACTTCAATTAATCCTTCATTTAAATTTTTCAAAGCATTTTTAGTCATAATAACAGGCATAGGACAAGTAAGACCGATAGCATTAACTTTTATCATATTTTTATCTCCTTTAATATTTAACATTTTGTATGAGTTAATTATACAATATTTAAGAAATAAATAATACTTTATAATTGATTTTTATTAGTAAAGGTGTTATTATAAAATCTGTTTTAAATATAAAAAGAAATGAGGAGTGAGAATGAACAAGAAACATCTATCTGTATCATCTTTAGTAATGATGATATTCTTGGGGGTATTTGGATTTGGTAATATTGCCAACAATTTTAAAGAAGTAGGATTATCTTCCGCCACAATGCTAGTAGTTGGAATTGTATTTTACTTTTTACCACTGTGTTTAATAATGGCTGAGTTTGGAGCTTATGCAAAAGAGAGAACTAGTGGAATATACTCTTGGATAGAGATTGGTTTAGGAAAAAAAATGGCTTATTTTGCAATCTGGTCATATTTTATAGCAAATATATTTTATTTACCAACATTAGCGACAAGAGTGCCAACATATTTAAGTTTCGGTTTATTTGGGGATGCAAATATGTCAAATTTAGAAACAGCAGGTCTTTCGTTAGTTGCATTAGTTATATCTTTGGTTATAGGTATAAAATATCAAAATTTTATAGGAGCACTTTCAAAACCAGTTGGATATATTTCATTAGTAACAGTATTAATATTTTTAGTAACAGGAATTTATTTACATATAGTTGGAGATGCAGCAACAATTTTAACAACAGATATGTTTAAAATAGATGTAAAATCTAATACAGAATTAGCAAAATCTTTAGGAGCATTTTCATGGATACTGTTTGCATTTGGAGGGGGAGAAGTTGTAGGACCTTATGTAAATAAAGTTAAAGATCCAGAAAAGAATTTTGTAAAAGGATTATTAATAGCATCATTATTAATAGGATCTTTATATGTAATTGGAATTATTGCTGTATCAGCGTTTGGAACTCAACAATCATTTGAAAAAATTTCATTGATAAATGCTGTTTTAGCAGGTTTTAAATTTATGGGAGATAAAATAGGCTTAGGAATATGGTTTGTAAAGCTAATGGGATTATCTTATACGTTAATAACATTGGTAGCTCTAATTCTTTGGAGTACATCGTTAGCTGCAGGAGTATTTAGTGAAGCACCAAAAGGAACTTTTCCAGATTGGTTAACAAAAAAATCTGAAAAAACAGGAATTTTGATAAATGCTTTAATTTTCCAAACAACATTAGCGTTTTTATTTATAGCTTTGAACTCATTTGGAGGATCAGCTGCAGGAGAGTTATACTATAGAGTTTATGATATGACTACAATGGCATTAATAGTTCCTTACTGTTGTTTAGGATTAAGTTATATTTCGTTTAGAAAAAAAGGTATGATTTCACCTTTCCAGATATCTAAAAATAAAATAGTGTCAATGATGGCAGGAATTTCAGTATCAATAATGACTTTTGTTGCATTTATATTTGCAGGTTATAATTTCACAATACCACTTAAAAATCAATTACATAAAATTGAACTATACTATGGTGGACTTTTAATGTTTATGTTAATAGGGGTATTAATTAAATTCGTAAGTGAAATGAATCATAAATCTAAAGAAAATAAAAAATAGAGAAAATGAACAAAAGTTCATTTTCTCTATTTTTTTAAACGTTTAAAATTCTGTAATTTTCTATTTTTTTAGTAATATTTTTTTTATCAAAGTGTTCTAAAAATATAAGAGCAGTTTTTCTACTACATCCTAGAACATCTCTATATTCAGCTAATGTAATATTTTTATTAATTTCAAAATGAGAATATAATTTATTTAAAGATTCATTATAAAAACCTTTTAAAATAAAAATATTTTCTAAATTAATTATTAGTCTTTCTCTTAATAAAAAGTCAAATATTCTTTTAAAAAGATTAGAGTTTATAATCTTTTCTAAATATTCTCTACTTAAACCATTAAAAGATTCAGTTTTTAAAGCAACTAAAATTTTATCTTTAATCAATTTTTCCTCTTTTGAAAGTTTTATTTTAAAAGATTTAAAAGAGATAAAATTATCAGAGTAAGAGTATAAATTTTCAAAAATGTTTGAAACATTGATACCATTAAAAAATAGATTGTTAATAGTAGCTATAGGTACACCTTTTTTTAATGGATTATTTTTATGAAAATTATCTAAGTAAAAATCTAATTTACTTTTAATTTGTTGAAGTGAATTTCGATGAATAATCAAATTTTCATTTTCAAAAAATATTACATCATCATTAATTTTTTTTAAATCTAAATTTAAATTAAATTGTCTTTTTAAATCTATCATAGATATAAAAGTATCTTTAGATAAAAGATATTCTGAAAGATTAAAATTATTAGAGCTTAAATATTTCAAATTTTGAATATAAGCTAAATTGTTTTTTTTAGTTGGAGAAGCATAAGGAGTTAAAACACGCGCTCCACCAAGCAGTTCAGAATTTGTAAGAGTACGTAAAATACCAATATCATTAAAATCTATTGGAATATCTTTATCCATAAGTAATTGGAAAAATATATTATCAGTAAAATTATCTTCTAAATATTTTAATTTACCATAGTATTCTCCAGTTCCAATATTTAATCTTATTTTACTATTATTTTTAGGTATATTATCTTTAAAAATAGGATTAAATAAAATATCTATAGATTTAGTGATTACAATAGATTTACTGTTAGTAAGCAGGTTACCTCTTTGTAGTTCTTTAGCCGTAATACCAGATATATTTAAAGCACATCTTTGATGGGATTCAATTTTATCAGAATCTTTTCCATGAATTTGAATTCCTTTAATTTTGATAGGAACATTCTGAGGAAATAAAGTTAAAGAATCGAGTTTTGAAATATCTCCAATACTAGTACCACTTACAATTGTTCCAACTCCTTTAGGAGAATATATTTTATCGATATCTAGTCTAAAATGTTTTTCTTTTTTATCAATCGTTTGTTTGGAATTTTTCAACTTGGAAATCTCTGTAGCTATGAGATTATATAAAGATTTATAGCTTTCAGGATTATTTGAACTAACTTCTATAAAAGGAAAATTTAGAAAGAAATTATCAGAGAAAATTGTAGATATTTCTGTTTTTATTTCTTGAACTCTTTCTTTTGAAACTAAATCTCTTTTTGAAAGTACAATAATACCATTTTTAACACCTAGTAGTTTTATAATCTCTTTATGTTCAATAGTTTGTGGCATAATACCATCATCACATGCTATTAAAAATAGAACAAAATCAATACCTTTAGCACCAGCCACCATGTTTTTTATAAATTTTTCATGTCCAGGAACATCAATTATACTAATAGTATCTCCTGATGGCATAGTTAGAGGGGCAAAACCAAGATCAATGGTCATGCCCCTTTCTTTTTCCTCTTTCATGGTATCGGTATTGATATTTGTTAACACTTTAACAAGTGTTGTTTTTCCATGATCAATATGACCAGCTGTACCGATTATAATATTTGTCATAGCGAATTACTCTCCAAGAAGTTTTTCAAATTATTAAGAATAATTGTATATTCATCTTCGTGTATTGTTTTTAAATCAATAATAAAGTGATTATCTTGTACTCTTCCAACAATTGGAGTAACCTCTTTTAAGAATGCTTTCTGAAGCTTATTAGCATCTAATGATGTAAAAGCAAGGCCATAGCTATCAATAGTTGCATCTGGCATAGATCCTCCACCTATAATAGCTTTTGTAGAGATAATTTCACTCTTTATATTTAGATTGTCTAAAATGTTTTTCAAATTATTAGCTCTATCTAGAACTTTAGAAATAGGTTCTAAAATTCTGCTTAAAGTTGGATTTTTTTCGACAGCAACTTTTTCATCAGAGTATTGTTTAAAAATAAATTCTAATGCAGAAATAGTCATTTTACAAACTCTAAATGCTCTTAAAAATTGATTTTTTTTCAGTTTATCAATTAGAGTTTTTTTACCTACAATAACACCACATTGAGGACCACCTAAAAGTTTATCTCCACTAAACGTAACTAAATCCATCCCAGAATTTATTGATTCTAAGATTGTTGGTTCTTTTTTTAAACCATAATTAGAAAAATCTATAAGAACTCCGCTTCCTAAATCTTCCATAGAAATTAACTCTTTTGAAGCTGCAAGTTCTGCAATTTCAGAGTTAGAAACAGATTTAGTAAATCCAGAAACATGATAATTTGATGTATGAACTTTTAAAAGCATTGATGTATTACTATTTATAGCACGTTCATAATCGACTAAATGAGTTCGGTTAGTAGTTCCGATTTCAACTAATTTAGCATTAGATAGTTCCATTATATCAGGAATCCTAAAAGAGCCTCCAACTTCAACAAGTTCACCTCTAGAAATAATGACTTCTGTATTTTTACTAAATTCATTTAAGCAAAGCATAACAGCAGCAGCATTATTATTAACAACAAGAGCAGCTTCAGCACCAGTTACTTTAGCAATAATATCTTCAACATGTGAATATCTACTACCTCTTTCACCTGTTTTTAAATTAAACTCAAGGTTACTGTATCCAGTAAGAGATGTAGATATATGTTCTAGTAATTCTTTAGAAAATAAAGATCTACCTAAGTTGGTATGTAAAATTGTACCAGTTCCATTAATAACTCTTTTTAAATTAAACTCTAAATTTTTATTTAAAGATTTTGTAATCAAGTTTATAATATCATCTGTAGAATATTCAGAGATAGTTTCATCCAAAATACTTTTTCTAAAAAATATAATACTTTCATTAACAGCATCATAGATATTGTTATATGGTTTATCTTTAAAAAATTCATTCTCTTTAAGTAAATCTATCATTTTATCTATTCTAGGTAAATTTCTTAAAAGAGTTTGTTTATTATTCATAAATTTCCCCTTATCTAACTACTATATATTTTCCGTTATATTTATCGACTGTTCCAATTAAAGATGATTTAATTTTTAATTTATTAAGTTTTTCCATAACTTCAGAAGAATATTTTGAATTTATAGAGAATAATAAACCACCTGATGTTTGAGGATCAAGCATAATTTCTTGTAACCAGAAAGGTACAGAAGTAATATCAACTTTATCATTTAAGTAGTTTCTATTTTTTTGTCCCATAGAGTTGATATAAAATTCTTTAGCAAAATTTTTAGCAATCTCTATATATGGAATTAATTCTTGTTCTAAAGTAAAAGTTTTTTCTGAAGCAACAGCCATTTCGTAAGCATGACCTAAAAATCCAAATCCAGTTATATCTGTGCAAGCAGTAACAGGATAATTTCTAATAATTTCGGCAGAATATTTATTAAGAGTTGTCATTATTTCAATCCACTCTTGTTTAGCTTTTTCGGGTACATCTTCAACTTTTGAAGCAGTAGATATTATACCAGTTCCTAAAGGTTTTGTAATTATTAAAACATCTCCCTCTTCAGAACCATAGTTTTTAAAAACTTTATCTGGATGAACTAATCCAGTAACAGATAAACCATATTTAACTTCTGGATCATGAATAGAGTGTCCACCACTTAGAACAGCACCTGATTCAACTATTTTTTCAGCTCCACCTCTTAAAATTTCTCCTAAAATTTCTATATTTTCTTTTTCAGGAAAACAAACAATATTCATTGCTGTTTTAGGTTCTCCACCCATAGCATAAACATCACTTAAAGAGTTAGCAGCAGCGATTTGTCCAAAGATATATGGATCTTCAGTCATTGGAGTGAAGAAATCTAAAGTTTGTATTAATGCTATATCATCTGTTAATTTATATATAGCTGCATCATCAGATTTTTCAAAACCAACAATTAAATTTTTATCTTCCACACTTGGAAGATTTTTTAATAAATTCGAAAGAACCTCCGGTCCTATTTTACTTGCTCAACCACCGATTGAACATCTATCTAATAAAAGTTTCAAAAAAAACCTCCTCAAATTTTAATAATTAATTAAATATTATATCATATTTATATATTTAATACCATACCGCCTTCTAAATTATCAATTGTAGAAACTGTAATACTATTTTTATTTAAAATTTCTAAAAGAGTTAACAGGATAAGATTTCCAGCGATAATAACATCTGCACGATTAGCTTCTAATCCTATAATTTTTTTTCTTTCATCTAAAGTTTTGCTTAAAAATAAAAATAAATTTTCTTCTAAATCTAATTTAGTAAGAATAGATTCGTTGACCTCTTTTTCAATAAATTTAGGTAGTTTTTTTATAATAGTAACATTAGTAGTAACGGTTCCAGCAACTCCAATAATTTTAAAAGAGTTTTGACTAAATTTACTTATCTCATTGAAAAATCCTTTTAAATAATTACGAGCTGATAGTAAAGTCTCTTCACTGTAGTTTTCCTGAGCAAAAAACATCTCTGTCAATTTAACTACTCCAATAGGGAAACTTTTGATGAAATCTATACCATTAAAATTACCAATTGTAATTTCAGTACTACCTCCACCAACATCAATTGTAGCAATTTTTTCTCTGTAGATATTACTATTTCCATTAAAGCTTAATTTAGCTTCGATTTCTCCTGGAATAACAAGAGTACTTATATCAAATTCGTTTTTTATTCCTTGAACAAACAAACTACCATTACTAGCTTCTCTAGTTGCAGCAGTAGCAAAAGCAATAAGTTCTGAAACGCCCATAGAATCAGATTTTGATTTAAACTTTTTTATTATATCATAAGTTTTTTCAATTGATTCTTTTGATAAAATACCTGTTTGATTTAAATTTTTTCCAAGCCTAGATACTTCTAAGTCTTTATATAAAGGGGTAATAATATTAATTTTATTATCATTTTTTTCTACTTCTGCTATAAATAGTCTGCATGAGTTGGTTCCGATATCAATTACACCCTTTAGGCTTCTGTTTTTAAACTTTTTATTAACTTCTAAAATAGTTTCAATGGTTATTGGAATATTTTCAAGAGTACCATTTTTATCTATAATAAATTTTATTTTATCATGAGTATTTTTTTTATCTTTTTTCATAACATTAATAAGCATTTTTTCATCAATAAATATTGGATTTGAATCAATTTTATATAAGTTGAATATATTAACAATTGAACTAATATATTCATCTGAGACAAAACCTAATTTTTTCGAAATTTGTAATTCGAAGATTATACCTTTAGCGATTGCATTTCCATGTGAAATATGTTCATAATCAAATAAAGTCTCTAAAGCATGACCATATGTATGTCCCAAGTTAAGAAAAGCTCTATCGCCTTTTTCAAACTCATCTTTTTCAACAAACTCTTTTTTTATTTTACAAGATTCATAAATCATTTCAATCAAAACATCTTGTTTTTGCTTCTGAATTTCTCTAAAAGAATTTATCAAGAAATCAAAGTAAGTTTTGTTTTTTGAGATGATAGCATGTTTAATTACCTCACCCATACCAGATTTGAATTGACATTCTGGTAATGTTTTTAAAAAATTAATATCTATAATAACAGCGATAGGTTGCTTAAAGCATCCAATTAAATTCTTTCCTAAAGAATGATTAATAGCTACTTTTCCACCAATACTAGCATCAACTTGAGCAAGTAAAGATGTTGGAACTTGTAAAAAATCAAGTCCTCTCATAAATGTGGATGCAATAAAGCCACCTAAATCACAAACAACTCCGCCACCAACACAAACTATTAAAGAGTTTCTAGAAAAATTATTCTCGATTAAGAAAGAGTAAATTTCCATAGTTGTATTCATATTTTTATAAATTTCACCATCTTCAATTTTATAAGTATAGGTTTTTCGTTTAGGTAGATGAGATGTAACTTTATGAAGATATAACTCACCAACTGTTTTATTTGTTAAGACTAAAATTTTATCATAATGTTCTGTAAATTCATTGATTCTATTTATTGTATCTTGTCCAATAAGAATATCATATGAATTTATAGAAGTTTTCATAACTAGGTTTTTCATAAGGTCTCTCCTTTATTATTTTTCACATCTAAGTATAATATTTTTATCTAAAAAAAGCAAATTTACAAATGTTAAAAAGTGTGATATTTTATAGAAAAGTATAAAATAAAATCGGAGGTATAGAATGCAGGGATTTAAAACTTTTTTATTGATGCTAGTTATGACGATGTTGTTACTATTTATTGGTAATACCGTAGGTGGAAAAAGTGGAATGACAGTAGCCTTAATTTTAGCTGGAGTAATGAATTTTGTATCATATTGGTTTAGTGATAAAATTGTATTGTCAATGTATGGAGCTCAAGAATTACCTGAAAATCATAAAGTTTATTGGATAACTAAAAAGTTAGCAGATGGAGCAGGATTACCAATGCCGAAAGTGTATATAATGAATGAGAGTCAACCGAACGCTTTTGCAACAGGAAGAAATCCAAGTCATGCAGCAGTAGCTGTAACAAGAGGTTTAGTGGAGATAATGGATGATAATGAATTAGCAGGAGTTATAGCTCATGAATTAGGTCATATATCAAATAGAGATATATTAATTCAAACTGTAGCAGCAACATTAGCAGGAGCAGTTGCATATATGGCAAGTATGGCAAAATGGGCAGCTATATTTGGCGGAGGAAGAAGAGATGAAGATGATAATAGTGGTGGAATATTTGGACTTTTAGCAGTTAGTATATTTGCACCTTTAGCGGCAATGTTAATTCAAATGGCAATTTCAAGAACAAGAGAGTATAAGGCGGATAGTTTTGGTGCAAAAGCTTCTGGAAATCCTAGATATTTAGCTAATGCTCTGAGAAAGTTAGAATCATATTCAACAAGAATACCTATGAATGCTGTACCAGCAACAGAAAATATGTTTATAGTTTCTCCATTAGCAGGAAGTAAAATGGCAAATCTATTCAGTACTCATCCAAGTACAGCAGAAAGAATAAGACGATTAGAAGAAATGTAAAGGTGGTATAAAACCGTGAACTGGAAAAAATTAACATTAGAGAGTAAAAGTAGCATTGATGAATTTTTGAAAAATAGTTTTGAAACTTCAGATTTAAATTTTACAAATTTTTATTTATGGAGTTTTAGTGAAAATATTGAATATTCGATTAATGATAATATACTAAATATCAGAGGATATTATGGAGGAGTTGAATATTATTTTGCTCCGATATGTAAAGAGTTTAATGAAGAGGATATTGTTCTTAATATAAAAAAAATAAAAGATTTAAATGGTAAATTTGTATTTATTCCAGAGCAGTATAATGATTTTTTAAAAGATAATTTTATTTTAGAAGAGGAAAGAGATTCTTTTGATTATATATATTTACAAGAGGATTTAGCTTTTTTAAAAGGAAGAAAATTTTCTTCTAAAAAAAATAAAATAAATAAATTTTTCAAAACATACGCTTTTGAATATGAAAAAATATCAAATAATAATATAGAAGAAGTTAGAAATTTTCAAAGAAAGTGGTCAGAAAATAGAAAGCATGATGAAATAATATTATCAGAAACTATGGGAATAGAAGAACTTTTAAATAATTATGAAAAGTTAAATTTAAGAGGTGGAATACTAAAAGTAGATGATAAAGTAATAGGGTATGCAATAGGAGAGAAAATAACTCAGAATATGGCAGTTATTCATATAGAAAAAGCAGATTCAGAATATTCTGGAAGCTATCAAATGATTAATATGCTTTTAGCAAAAGAGGAATTCGGAGATATGGAATTTATAAATAGAGAAGATGATTTCGGAAGTCTAGGGTTAAGAGAAGCAAAATTATCATATCAGCCTATAAAACTTATAAAAAAATATAGTATCTAAATGAGGAGGATTTTATGTTTAAAGTAGTTAATAAAGTAGAAAAAATTTATGATTTAAATATTGGATTAGTATTTGAAGAGCAAGTAGATATATGTGGTCAAATTTCAGTAGAGAATTCGGATTTAATAAATCAAATAATGACTAAAAAAAATTTTTTAGGAAAAAAAGGTGAAACATTAAAGATAGATTTTTTAGAAAAAGGTAAACTTGTTTCAATAGAATTTGTTGGATTTGGAAAAGAACAAGATTTTAATTTAGACATATACAGAGAGGTTATGTTTGATATATTGTCGAAAGAAAAAGGTGAGATATTAGTAAGTTCTGACCAAGAGTTATTATTAAACTTTGAGATTTTAGGAGAGATAGTATCAAATGTAAACTATTCATTCGATACATTTAAAGAGAAAAAATCAGATAAGATAGAAGTAGAATTATTTATATCAAGTGAAGAAAAAGATATTTCTGAAACAATAAATTTAGGTGAAGCTACAGATATAGCAAGAGATTTAGTTGATTTACCTGCAAATATTTTGAATCCAATTACTTTAGCTCAAAAAACAGTAGAGCTAGGACTGAAGTATGGATTTGAAGTAGAGATTTTAAATGAAAAAGATATGGAAAAATTAGATATGAATCTATTATTAGCTGTAGGAAGAGCTTCAATAACAAAACCAAGACTAATAATAATGAGATATTTAAATGGAAAAGATAATGATGAAAAAATAGGACTTATAGGAAAAGGATTAACATATGATACTGGAGGACTTTGTATAAAACCAGCAGACTCTATGTTTGAAATGAAGAGTGATATGGCAGGTGCTGCTTCTGTAATAGGAGCTATGTGTGCTTTAGCAAAAGGAAAAATTGAAAAGAATGTAGTAGCAATAGTTCCAGCTTGTGAAAATGCAATAAATGAAAATGCATATAGACCAGGTGATATAATAAAATCAATGAATGGAAAAACAGTTGAAATTATAAATACAGATGCAGAGGGAAGATTAGCATTAGCAGATGCAATAACATATTCAATCAGAAAAGAAAAAGTAACAGAGATTGTAGATGTAGCAACTTTAACAGGTGCAATTTTAGTAGCTTTAGGAACTTTAACAACTGGAGTATTTTCAAATTCTGATGAAAAATATACTCTTCTAGAAAATGCAAGTAAATTACACGGAGAAAAAGTATGGAGAATGCCAATTTTTGAAGAGTATTCAGATCTTTTAAAATCATCAGTTGCTGATGTAAAACATACAGGTGGAAGAATGGGTGGATCAATAACTGCAGCAAAGTTCTTAGAGGGGTTTGCTGAAGGGTTACCATGGATTCATATGGATATAGCTGGAACATCTTTCAATAGCAGTGTTAAATGGCTTAAAAAAGGTGCTACAGGAGTTGGAGTTAAATCTTTATATAGTTATGTAAAAAACAGATAGAAAAAAGGTGGGTTTATACTCACCTTTTTTGCTAAAGGAGTTGAAAATATGATATTGAAAGAAGAACTTAAAAGTTTATGGAAAGATCTTTTTTTTGATGAAGACTCATATATAAATTGGTATTTTGATAATGTTTACTCTGAAAAAAATACAGAGATATTTTGTGAAAAATCAGAATTAAAAGGAATGATTTTTCAAAATAAATATCATTTAGCAGTAGAAAATAATCAGTTTATGAGTAGATATTTAGTTGGAATCGGAGTTACTCCTGAAAAAAGAGGAGAGGGAGTAATGAGAAAGCTACTTTTAAAGGTTTTAAGAGAAGCTTATAACTACGGAGAAGAGCTTATATATTTAACACCAATTGATAAAAAAATATATGAAAGATTTGGATTTACATATGTATCAACACTATTGAAATATGATTTTCCATTCTCTATTTTAGAAAGTTTTAAAAAAAAGTGTCGAATAGAAAAAATAGATTCTAAAAAATGTAGTGATGAATTATTTTTAAAACTTCAAGAATTTTATAAGCTATACTCAAAAGATTTTTATTTGAGAGTAGCTAGATATAAAGAGGATTATAAAAAAATATTATCAGAATTATTTTGTGAAGATGGAATAATTTATGTAAGTTATGATTTGTTTGGAAAAATAAATGGTTATATGTTAGTGCTGAAATCTGAAAAATTAGTTATTAAAGAATTCTTATTTTTAAATAAGGAAAGTTTTGAAAGTTTAATGTTTGTAATTTATGGATATAAAAATTACTATAGAGGTGTAGAGGTTACATTACCAGAAAATGTATATTTGGAAGATTATTTTGATACAGAAAATGAAATAAATAAAAATATTAAAAATAAGGTTCAAGTTAGAATATTAAAAGTTGAAAATGTTTTAAAAAGATTAGTAAAAAATCTATCAGAATCAGAAGAGATATCTATTTATATTCAAGATGACATAATATCAGAAAACACTGGGATATTTAAGCTGAAAAAAAATGAGATTCAAAAAGTAACAGGAGATTTTGATATTAGTTTAAATATAAAAGAGTTAGCAATTTTATCATATGGTTTTAGAGATTATAATACTTTAAAAAAGTTAGAGAGTTTTTATGTAAAAAATGCTGATAAAGAGAGAATTTTAGAGAAGATTTTCTTTAAAAGAGTGAACTATTTTAATCAAGATTTTTAATGAAAAAAGCTAAATGAAAATATACTTTCATTTAGCTTTTTCTTATTTATTCATATAAAAAGTTATATTTAAACTAGCATTTACTTCAAGATTATTAGGTACTGTAATAGGAACAGGATTACTATCACTTTTAAAAGAACTTTCACTCATAAAAGGAATTGACCTAGGTGTATTGTAACTTAAATCTATTGTTTTAGGTGAAATTTTAAATCCATCTATTTCAGCAATAACATTTGCTTTGCTTTTAGCATCATTATAAGCTAATTTATAAGCTTCATTTTCCAATTCTTTTCGATTGGCAATAAAAAAGTTAATTTCACCTATATTAGTTACTCCACCCTTATTTAATGCTGTTAAAACTTTACTAGCACTATTTAAATCATTACTACTAATAGTAATTTGATTTTTAACGAAATATTTCATTTCATTCATATTTTTATTATTAGTATTGTTATAATCAGTTCGATAGTTTAAAGTGTAATTTTCTGTTTTTAAATTATTATCTTTTAAACCATTTTTCTTTAACAACTTGATTGCATTGTTTACAATAGAAGTGTTTTTGTCGATTGCAGATTGAGAGTCTTTATCAGAAGTTTCAACAGTAGCAACCAAAGTAAAAGTATCTGGTTTACCTGAAACGATTCCATTTCCAGTAACAGAAATTGTAGGGATTTCATTTGTAAAAGCGAATGCTGAATTAATTATAAAAATTAAACCTATTATTTTTTTCATAAATCCTCCTATATTTTTTTCAAAATTAAATCATTTAGTGATAATTTAGGAACGTAATGTGTATTAGTCTCAGAATCTCTATGATATTTTAAATTATCTGATTTACCTTCAGTTAAAATAACTTTATCAGTAGGTTTACCAAGAACAAGTAGAAGCTGAGGAGAGTATAATTCTGTATTCAAATCAAAAATACGAGAGATTTCCATTTTGTTAAATGTTCCAATTAAGCACCCACCAAATCCAAGCTCAGTAGCTTTTAATAACATAATTTCAGAAGCTATACCAATATCCATACCTAAAGCAATCGGTTGAAGTGGATTTTCTTTTAGGCTACTAATAAGGATATATGCTTTTGGACTTTCATCAAATGTAGGACTCCAAGGAATAGCACCAGCCCAAGCAGTATGAGGAAAAATTTTATGACATAAACTATTAGAGTTAACAATAGAATATCTCAAAGTTTGACTATTTTTACCAGACCCACCAAATCTTGTAGCATCAATAATTTTTTCTAGAGTTTCAAAAGTGATTTCCCTAGAATCAAAAGTTCTATATGAACGAGTTTTTAATAATAATTCATCTAACATTTAATTACCTCCTAAACCTTATTAGGTCAATATTACTTGATAATATAGTAAAAGTCAACATCTTAACAGGAAAAAGTAGACAATTCTTGTAAGTTATTATAAAATAAGACATTGTTTAAAAACAAGAAGGAGTGAGAATTTATGGATTTTATATACGATAGAAAGAAAACAGCAGTGATTTATAAAGATGAAAAATATTCTTATGGTGAGCTTATAAAAATAGCTAAAATATATTCAGAATATTTAAAAATAGAAAAAGAAGATAGAGTAGCTATATTTATGGAAAATAGACCAGAATATATGGCATCAGTTCTATCTATTTGGGATAAAAAAGGAACATCTACTAATTTAGACGTTAGCTATACAGCCGAGCAATTAATATATGTTTTTAATGATTCAAATCCAAAATATATGATAACTTCTAATAAGAATATTGAAGTAGCTCA
This sequence comes from Cetobacterium sp., assembly GCA_051654725.1. Taxonomy (GTDB): domain Bacteria; phylum Fusobacteriota; class Fusobacteriia; order Fusobacteriales; family Fusobacteriaceae; genus Cetobacterium_A. Next base: position 29,093 of record JBOFYP010000007.1, on the reverse strand, counting down.
AGAAGCAAAAAAATTATCAAATTCAGAAATAATAATTTTAAATATAGATGAAATAGATATTACAGTCGATATAAAAATAGAAGATTTAACTATAAAATGCTTAGATAAAGAATCAGTTGCAGTTATGTTATATACATCTGGAACAACAGGTAATCCTAAAGGGGTTATGTTAACATTTGATAATTTAATGGCAAATATAGATGATGTTGAACAGATAAAATTTGTTTCAGGAGAAGATAAAATTTTAGCAATGTTACCATTTCATCACGTATTGCCTCTAGTATTGACAATGCTTATGCCGTTAAAATATGGATGTTTAATTGTTATATTAGAAGAGCTATCTTCAGAGGCTATAAAAGCTAATTTACAAAAGCATAAAATAACAGTAGTAATAGGAGTTCCTAGAGTTTGGGAGATGTTCCACAAAGGAATAATGGGTAAAATCAAAGGGAGTCCATTAAGTTATAAGCTGTTTAATATTTGTAAAAAATTAAAAATAGTTCCTTTAAATAAGCTTGTATTTAAAAAAATTCAAGATGCATTTGGTGGAAATATACGTATTCTAGTTTCAGGAGGAGCTAAGTTAGATCAAGAAATTTGTGAAGATTTTAGTACTTTTGGATTTGATATGTTAGAGGGATATGGTTTGACAGAAACATCACCAATAATCTCTTTTAATAGACCAGGAGATATAATTCCAGGAACAGTTGGAGTAACTTTACCAGGAGTGACAGTTAAATTAGCTGAAGATGGAGAGATTCTTGTAAAAGGTAGAAATGTAATGAAAGGTTATTATAAAAAACCAGAAGCGACAGCAGAAGTTATAGATAAAGACGGTTGGTTCCATACAGGTGATTTGGGTCAATTTGACGGAGACCACTTAAAAATAATTGGAAGAAAAAAAGAGATGATTGTACTTTCAAATGGAAAAAATATCAACCCTTCAGATATAGAAGCAGAAATTATGAAAAAATCTGATTTAATAGAAGAGGTAGCGATAGCAGAACATCAAAAACATTTAGTAGCAATAGTATATCCTAACTTTAAGATATTAGAAGAGAAGGGAATATCAAATGCGAAAGAAGCTATAAAATGGGAAGTTGTAGATAACTATAATGTTACAGCTCCGAAATATAGAAAGATTTTAGATATAGTTATAGTAAAAGAAGAGTTACCTAAAACGAAATTGGGAAAACTAAGAAGATTTATGTTAAAAGATTTAATTGTAGGTTTAGAATCAAAAGCAGACTCAGTAGAAGAGAGAGTTCAGCCAAAAATTGTTGAGGAAAAGGTATCAACATCAACTGAAATTTCTTCAGAAGAGTTTAAGCAAATTTCTAAATATATTGGAACTCTACATGATGGTATTCAAATTATTCCAGAGTCTCATTTAGAAATAGATTTAGGATTAGATTCGTTAGATTTAGTTGAAATTATAACATTTATACAAAATACATTTGGAGTTTCAATTAAAGAGGAAGAGTTTGCAAAGATAAAAACAGTAGAAAATCTTTGTCAATATGTAAGAGAACAAGGTGGAAATTTTGAAGAAAAAGAGGTTAACTGGAAAAAGATATTTGCAGAGCCAGTAGATTTAAAAATTCCGAGCTCAAAATTAGTAGTACCATTAAAGACAGTTTTTAAACCATTATTTAATTATTATGTAAAATTAGAAAAGAATATAGATAAACTTGAAAAAACATCTCCAGTAATATTTGTTGGAAATCATCAAAGTATGCTAGATGGATTTGCCTTTTCTGAAAGCTTACCTAATGATATTCTTAAAAATACATATTTCTTAGCTATAAATATTCATTTTGAAGGTAAGTTAAAAAAATATGTAGCAGATAATGGAAATATAATTTTAGTTGATAAAAATAAAAATTTGAAAGAAACTATAAAAATTGCAGCAAAAGTATTGAAAGATGGTAAAAATTTAGTTATTTTCCCAGAAGGTGCGAGAACTAGAGATGGAGATGTACAAGAATTTAAAAAGACATTTGCAATACTTTCAAAAGAGCTTGGTGTTCCTGTTGTTCCATTTGCAATAAAAGGAGCGTATGAATTAATGCCTTATGGTCAAAGCAAACCATCTTCAGGAAAGATGAGTATAAATATATTAGAAAAAGTATCTCCAGCCGATAAATCTGTTGAAGAAATTTTAAAAATAACTAAAGATATGATTATTGAAGTTTTGAATAAATAAAACACTAAATGGCACTGGTAAATCAGTGCCATTTAGTGTATGGTTTGATTTTGTTGAAATAATAATCCAATTATGATATAATCATTTGTAATTAAAAAAACACCTGTAATAATAGGGAGGAAAAATTGGAATTTATAAAAGATTTTAATAAAACAGCAATATTTTATGAGGGGATAGAATATTCTTACAAACAATTAATATCTGGAGCAAAAGAATATGCTTCAATGACAGATTTACAAAAAGAAGAGAATGCAGTTATATTTATGGAAAATAGACCAGAACTTTTATACTCTTTTTTGGGTATTTGGGATAAAAAAGGAACTTGTGTTTGTTTAGATGCAGCATCAAAGTTATCTGAATTTCAATATTTTATAGAAGATTGTAGACCTAAATATATATTTGCATCAAACAATACCTATGAAATAGCAAAAGAAGCAATAGAAAATTTAAAAATTGATACTAAAATTTTAAATGTGGATAAAATTGATTTAAGTAATGCTAATAAAGAGGGTGTAATATATTCACCAGATAAAGAAGCTGTAGCTTTAATTTTATACACATCAGGAACAACAGGAAATCCAAAAGGAGTAATGTTGACATTTGACAATATATTGGTAAATGTAGAGGGTTTAAAAGAATATAATATGTATAAAGCAACAGATAGAGTTTTAGCTTTATTACCAATGCATCATATTTTTCCTTTACTTGGTTCTGGAATTATACCATTACAACAAGGAGCAACAATAGCATTTTTAAAAGAACTTTCATCACAGTCAATGATTCAAGCTCTAAATGATTATAAAATAACAATCATGATAGGTGTTCCAAGACTTTGGGAGATGCTACATAAGAAAATAATGGAAAAAGTTAATTCTAATAAAGTTGTAAAAACATTATTTAAAACTTGTGAAAAAATAGATAATAAAAATATAAGTAAAAAAATATTTAAAAAAGTTCACGCTGGTTTTGGAGGAAATATAAGATTTTTTGTTTCTGGTGGATCGAAGTTAAATCCTGAAATTTCAAGAGATTTTAAAACTCTTGGAATTGATATATGTGAGGGATATGGTTTAACTGAAACAGCACCAATGATATCGTTTACTCCAATGAATAAGGTAATACCAGGTTCAGCTGGAAAAATATTATCTGGGGTAGAAGTTAAAATAGCAGAAGATGGAGAGATTTTGTCAAAAGGTAGAAATTTAATGAAAGGCTATTATAATAAACCTGAAGCTACATCTGAGGTTATTGATACTGATGGCTGGTTCCATACTGGAGATTTAGGAGAATTAAAAAATGGTTATCTTTATGTAACAGGTAGAAAAAAAGAGATGATAGTTTTATCAAATGGAAAAAATATAAATCCAATAGAGATAGAGCAATGGTTTATGTCAAATACAGATTTAATTGAAGAGATGGTAGTTATTGAGTATAACAAATTACTTACAGCAGTAATATATCCTAATTTTACGAAAGTAAAAGAAAAAAAGATAACAAATATAGCCGAAACATTAAAGAATGATGTTATAGACAAATATAATTTAAAGGCTCCAAATTATAAAAAAATATTAGATTTTAAAATAGTTCAACAAGAGTTACCTAAAACAAAAATTGGAAAAATCAGAAGATTTTTAGTTCCAAATATGTTAGAAGGGAAAATTGAAGTTGAGATAAAAGAAAGCATACCTTTATTTAAAGAGTATGAAATAATATCTAAATATTTAAATGACTTAAAAGGGAAAGCAGTTAATTCTTCAGATCATTTAGAATTGGATTTAGGATTGGATTCTTTAGATTTAGTAGAATTTATAGCTTTTGTTGGAAGTAGCTTTGAAATAGATTTAACAGAAGAAATTTTAGTTGAAAATTGTACAGTATTAAAAATTTCAGAGTATTTAAAAGAGCATTCTAAAAATGTTCAAATAAAAGATACTGATTGGAGTAAAATTTTAAGTAAAGAAAATAGTGAAGGATTACCTAAAAATAATAAAATTGGAAAATTAATAAAATCACTATTAAAATTTCCTTTATCAACATATATAAAGATAGAGAAAGAAGGTTTAGAAAATATAAAGATAGAAAAACCAACTGTTTTTATAGGAAATCATCAAAGTTTTTTAGATGGGTTTATTTTTTCTCAAAGTGTCAATAATGATATTTTAAAAAATACATATTATTTAGCTAAAGCAGCTCATTTTAAAGATGGTATAATTAAATATCTAGGTGAAAATTCAAATATAATGTTGATTGATGTTAATAGAAATTTATCTGAGACACTTCAAACAGCAGCAACAGCTTTAAGAAATGGTAAAAATGTAGTTATATTCCCTGAAGGAACAAGAAGTAAAGATGGAAAAATGATTGATTTTAAAAAATTCCATGCTATATTAGCAAAAGAATTAAATGCAGATATAATTCCCTTCGGAATAAAAGGAGCATATGAAATATATCCACCACATAAAAAATTACCAAAATCAGGAAATGTTAAAATTAAATTCTTCCCTAAAGTTTCAGTAGATACTTTAACAGTAGAAGAGTTAGTTAATAAAAACTATAACACTATAAAAAATTGGGTTGAGAATAAATAAAAGGTTGCCAAAAGGCAACCTTTTTAATTACTATTAAATAGATAGCATAGGACCAAGAATTTGGCCTCCTAAAAGATGGAAATGAAGATGGAAAACTTCTTGTCCCCCATATGAGTTACAATTTGTAATCACTCTATATCCATTTTCAGAGATATTTAAATCTTTAGCAATATCTTTTATAGCTAAATACATAGCAATAAGATATTCTGAATCATCAGAAGTAATATCATTTAAAGTTGGAATCTCCTTTTTAGGAACAACTAAAATATGAATTGGTGCTACTGGATTTATATCTTTAAAAGCAATAACTTTATCATTTTCAAAAATGATAGAAGCTGGAATCTCTTTATTTATAATTTTTGTAAATATAGTAGCCATAAATTTCACTCCTTTATTAAAAGATTAAAGCTCTATAGCATTGATTCTTGTTAAATGTCTTCCACCTTCAAATTGAGTTCTTAAGAATTCATCTACAATTTCAAGAGCTAAAATATCACCAGTCATCCTAGCACCTAAAGCTAAAATGTTAGCATCATTATGCTCTCTAGTTAATTTAGCCATAGTTGTATTTGAGCATAAAGCAGCTCTAATACCTTTGAATCTATTTGCTGCAATTGATATTCCAATTCCAGTTCCACAGATAAGAATTCCAAAATCAGCTTCTTTTTCTAATATTGAATTAGCAACTGATTTAGCATAAACAGGGTAATCAACAGAATCTGTAGAATATGCTCCCTTATCTAGTACTTCAAATCCTTTTGATTCTAAGTGATTTTTAACAATTTCTTTTAAAGCAAATCCGCCATGATCTGCACCTAAAGCTATTTTCATTTATATGACTCCTTAATCTTATAGTATCAAATTAATGTAATAATTAGTCTTCAAATCCGTGGAAATGAGCATGTCCATGTTCAATTTCCTCTTCAGTAGCTTCTCTAACATCAGAAACAGTAACATCAAATTTTAAGTTTTTACCAGCAAATGGGTGGTTTCCATCAGCAATTATAGTATCATCTTCAATACTTGTGATTATGAATGCTTGCTCAGTATCGTCATCCATATCTGCTACGAAGTCAAGACCTTCATAGATATCATCAAATTCAACAAACTCAGATTTATCCATTTCAATGATTAAATCTTCATTGTGGTCTCCGTATCCTTCTTCAGGAGTTAATTCGATAGTTGCAGTATATCCTTTTTCTTTTCCTTCTAAAGCTTCTTCAATAGCTGGAACAAAGTTTCCAAATCCGTGGATATAGAAAAATGGTCCTACGTCTTGTGTATCTTCTAAAAGTTCTCCGTTGTTCTTGTCGTAAACTTTAAATTCAAGTGTTACTACTTTTCCTTCTTCTATTTTCATCTAAAACACCTCACTAAAATCCCCGTAATAAACAGGGTTATTTGATATTTAAAAGCATAACACAAATTAGAATAAATTTCATTAAAAATCTTAAATTATTTAAAAAAATCAGCTTTTTTTTTGACAATCTTACAATTTGATTCATCAGGTAATAGTTTTAATAAAAAATTAACAAGGATTTTAATTAAAGAGATTGAATATGATTAGAGAAACTTAAATACGAAAATACTTAAAATAATAACGGCTTTAAAAATTTTTTATAATTTTTATGGTTCCTTTCAAAAAAAAGTTGACTTAATTTCTAAAAAGCTCTACAATATCTCGTGTTTTAAAAGAAATTAATAATGCAAAATATATATTATTTTATGACTTTTTAATATTATTTTTTTAAACAAAAATTAATTTCTAAAATTAATTTTTAAGCTTTTGAAAACAACTTGTAAAAGTTATAAATACATATTGAAAAAATTAAAAAAAGGAGGTGAAAAACGTTATCAAAAAGAGTATGAGTTAATTCGGAAGTATAAAAAACTCATATAGATACCGTGTAATACATGGAAATTTAAGCCTTTGGAGAGTCAACCGAAACTGTTTAAACAGGGCTCTATGAAGAAGGAATAAAACTTATTTTATAAGTTTGTGATAACGCTAAGATGACTAAATTAAATCAATATCAAACACCCATATTCTCAACATTAAAGGATGTATATGCAAAAAGAGATATAATACCATTCCATGTTCCAGGACATAAAAGAGGAAAGGGAATGGATAAAGAGTTTTATGATTTCATGGGACCAAATCCATTTTCAATAGATGTAACTATTTTTAAAATGGTTGATGGATTACATAATCCGAAGAGCTGTATAAAGGAAGCTCAAGAATTAGCTGCCGATGCTTATGGAGCAAAGAAAACTTTCTTTGCTGTTAATGGAACATCAGGTGCAATTCAAGCTATGATAATGTCAGTAGTTAAACCAGGAGAAAAGATATTAGTTCCTAGAAATGTTCATAAGTCAGTTTCAGGAGGAATTATATTAAGTGGTTCTATTCCTGTTTATATGAACCCAGAAGTTGATGATGAATTAGGAATAGCTCATGGAGTTAGACCAGAAGTGGTAGAAAATATGTTAAAACAGCATCCAGATACAAAAGCTGTTTTAATTATAAATCCAACTTATTACGGAGCTGCAACAGATATAAAAAGAATTGCAGATATAGTTCATAGCTATGATATTCCTTTAATAGTTGATGAAGCACATGGAGCACATTTACATTTCCATGAAGAGTTGCCTATGTCAGCAATAGATGCAGGAGCAGATATTTGTTGTCAAAGTACTCATAAAATAATTGGAGCAATGACTCAAATGTCAATGTTACATGTAAACTCAACAAGAGTTGATGTTAATAGAATACAGCAAATACTTAGTATTTTACATACAACATCTCCTTCATATCCTTTAATGGCTTCTTTAGATTGTGCTAGAAGACAGATAGCTACTGAAGGTAGAGAGTTATTAACAAGAACATTAAAATTAGCAAGAGATTTAAGAGCTGAAGTAAATAAAATTCCAGGAATTTTCTCATTTGGAAAAGAGATAGTAGGAAGATATGGAATTCATGATTTTGATGATACAAAGTTATCAATATCTGCAAGAGATTTAGGACTAACAGGGTTTGAATTAGAAACTTTATTAGTGGATGATTATAACATTCAAGTGGAGCTATCAGATTTCTATAATGTTTTAGGATTAGTTACATTAGGTGATGATGAATCAAGTACTGGAGCGTTCTTAGAAGCTTTAAAAGATATTAGTAAGAGATTCTTTGGAAAAGGAAAAACTATAGGAGAATCAGTTGGAAAAATGCCAACTATTCCAGAATCGGTTTTAATTCCAAGAGAAGCTTTCTATAGTGAAAATAATAGAGTTAAATTCCTTGAGAGTGAAGGTAAAATATGTGCTGAGATGATTATGGCATATCCACCAGGAATTCCTGTTATAACTCCAGGAGAGAGAATTACAAAAGAAACTATAGCTTATATTCAAAATTTAAAAGCTGCAAAGCTTCATGTTCAAGGAATGGAAGATCCTGAATTAGATTTTGTTAAAGTTATAGATGATCAAGATGCAGTTTATTTATATACTGAGAAAATGAAAAATAAAATATTTGCTGTTCCAATGAACTTAGGAGCGAATAAAGCTGGTATAGAATTTGGACCTGAAGTATTAGAAGAGCACTTCCCAGATGTATTTGGAGAGATGACGTATATAGATGTAGAGAAGCAGAGAGAAAACTTTAATGAATGGTCATTAAAATATAAAAACACAATATTAAATACTTGTGAAAAATTAGCTTCAGCTGTAAATGCAGCAGTAAGAGATGGATACAGACCTATAACTATAGGTGGAGACCATTCAATAGCTTTAGGATCAATTTCTGGTGTTGCTTTAGAAAAAGAGGTTGGAGTAGTTTGGATAGATGCTCATGGAGATATGAATACAGATGAAACTACAATGTCTGGAAATATACATGGAATGCCTCTTGCATTACTTCAAGGAGCAGGAGATAGAGATTTAGTTAACTGTTTCTATGAAGGAGCTAAAATAGATAGTAAAAATGTTGTTATTTTAGGTGCTAGAGATTTAGATGTTAAAGAAAGAGAAGTAATTGAACAATTAGGAGTTAAAGTAATATCTTATGATGATGTTGTTCATAAAGGATTAGAAAATGTATTAGATGAAATTAGAGATTATTTAAAAATCGATAATATTCATATAAGTTTTGACGTAGATTCAGTTGATCCTGAATTTGCCCCAGGAGTAAGTACACCAGTAAGAAATGGATTTACAACTGATGAAATGTTTAAAACATTTAGATTCCTATTTAAAAACTACTCTATAACATCAGTAGATATAGTAGAGTTTAATCCAGTAAATGATAAGAATGAAAAAACAATGAACTTCGTGAATGATTTAGCTGAATTCGTACTAAATCCTAATGTATAGTTGCAGAGGTGTGATATGAAAAAAATAGTTCTAGCAAATTTAGAGCAAAATTACTCAACATATAGCAAAAGTTTTAAAAAAATTGTAGATTTTATAAAACATAATCAAAGTATAGTTTCATTTATATCAATAAATGAATTAGCTAAAGAAACAGGAACTAGTCCAGCAACTGTAACAAGATTTTCAAAAAGTTTAGGATTTAAAGGTTATCCAGATTTTCAAAGAGTTTTCCAAAAAGATGTTGAAATATCAACTTCTCATTTAAAAGGATTTAGACAAGAGATAGACTCTATTTCAAAAGATGGAATTCTTTCTGAGATAATAGCTACAAATATTGAACTTTTAGAAGAGATTGATACAGCAGCAATTGAAGAACAATTAGAAACAGCAATGGAAATGATAAAAAATAGTAGAAAGTTATATATATTAGGGGCTAGAGGGTCTTATGCACTAGCATATTATTTATACTTTATGTTAAAAGAATTAAGAGAAGATGTAGAGCTAATGATTTCAGGAGCTTCTGATTTTACAGATAAATTAGTTTATTCAACTCAAGAGGATGTTTTATTTGCGATATCATTCCATCCATATACAAACTTCACTTGTCAAGTTACTGAATTTTTCAAAGAGCAAGGTAACAAGATAATAACTATGACTGATAAAAAAGATTCTATATTAGGAAATATATCTGATTTAGTAATTACAACAAAAAATGGAGGAAAAGCTTATACTTTTGTTCCAGGAATAATTATTTTAAATGCTTTGCTTTTAAGAATTGGAAAAGCAAATAAAGAGGAAAGTATTGAAAAATTAGATAAATTGAAAAAAATAACAGATAGTTTTAATATCTATCAAAAATAAAAAAAGCTCTATTACATTAATGTAATAGAGCTTTTTTGTTATTTATTTTTCATATTTTAATTTCAAAATTAGGCCATCTAAACTTCTAAGAAGAAGACCAATGAAAAGTAATGGAAATAGGTAAAATTTTGCAGAATAATCTACGATAGAGTTATTATTAGTTTTTTTTATATCAATCATTTTATTAGTTTTTCACTCCTTATCATTTATAAAAATTATTATATACCAAAAATTCTTTTAATGCAAGAAGTAAAAACACTTGTGGCATTTTTTATATTGTGATAAAATATTTTATAATAAGTACTTTTAAATAAGTAAGTTTATGCTAAAAAAATAGTATAAGAGTTCAAAAGGGGGAAAAGTGAGTACAAATTTAGAGAAAAGGTATGGATTTTCAGTAGCATTTTCTATGGTTGTAGGGATTGTTATAGGAATAGGTATATTTTTTAAAGCAGGTCAAATTTTAATAGCAGCAAATATGAATCCTAAAATAGCAATAGCAGCTTGGGTATTAGGAGGAGTTATATCAATTTTATCAGGATTAACAGCAGCAGAAGTAGGAGCAGCAATACCTGAAACAGGTGGAATGATAGCTTGGATAAAAAAAATATATGGTGAAAAAATAGCGTTTTTAGTTGGTTGGGCACAATTGATTATATATTTTCCAGCTTTAATAGGAATAATAGCTTATTACTTTGGTGTATTTACAGGAAACTTCTTCAATGTAGACCCAACAAATACAACTTTTGTAGGAATAGTAGCCTTTGTGGCGATATCATTCTTATTCGCTATAAATATTTTTACTAAAAATATAGGTGGAAAAATACAAACATCAGCGACATTAGCTAAAATGGTACCATTGTTACTAATAACAATATTTGGATTTGTTTTTGGTGATAATCCAAACGGAACATTTTATATAGCAGAAGTAACAAAAGAAATGACAACAAAATCACCAATAGTTTTATTGGGATTAGCTTTAGTTCCTGTGATGTTTGCATTTGACGGATGGATATATGTTGGAACAATAGCTGGGGATTTAAAAAATGTTAAAAAAGATTTACCTAAAGCGATAATATTAGGATTAGGTTTTATAGCTATATTTTATGTAGCATTAAATTTAGCTTTATTAAATGTCTTTACAGCAGAAGAAATTGTTAAAGTTGGAATGTTTGGAGTTGCAACAAAATTATTTGGACCAATGGGTGCTAAATTTATATTTGCAGGAATTATGATTTCAGCATTTGGTGGATTAAATGGTATGATTATGGCATCAACTAGAATACCATATACTTTAGCAATAGAGGGACATCTACCTAAAAAAGAGTTTTTCTCTAAAATAGATGATAGATTCAAGCAACCTGTAAATTCTTCAGTAGTAATGTATATTCTCGCAATAATATTCTTAATTGCAATGGTTATCTCAGGAAAACCAGATGTTTTTGGAGACATACCTGTTGCACTATTTTGGTTGTTCTATTGTTCTATATTCTTGGGTTTATTTATACTAAGAAAAAGAGAACCCAATTTAGAAAGACCATATAGAGTACCATTTTATCCAGTGGTTCCTATATTAGCATTGATAGGAGGAGGTTCTATTTTTATGTATGCAGCCTTTTCAAATCCAGAATATATGGCAATTTCAATATTGTTAACACTAACAGGATTATTTGTATATAAAAAATAAAAAGTGTTGACAAACCTCTCTAATTGGTATAAAATAGATTTGTTAAGTAGCCTGAGTGACGGAATTGGTAGACGTAGCGGACTCAAAATCCGCCGATGGTAACATCTTGGGGGTTCGAGTCCCCCCTCAGGTACCAAATAGTATATTAATCATATATGATTTTCATTTTATAATTTGAATGAAAATATATATGATTTTTTTTATATTTAAGAAATTTAAAGGAGGAAAAAATGTTAGATTTAATGAGATCGGGGGGACCTATACTTTATATATTGATAGGTTTATCAGTAATAGCTTTAGCAACTATTTTAGAAAGAAGCTATTGTTTTTATACGAATAAAACAAAAATTGATTCAAACTTTAAACAAAAATTGAGAGAGTTTTTGATTGAAGAAAAGTATTCAGAAGCTATTGAATATTCAAAAGAACAAAAAGGTGTAACAGGGAAAATAATCACTAAATTTTTAATTAGATATTGCAATCTTCAAGATTTTAAAAATAGTGATGAGTTATTAAGAGAAATAGAGTTAGAAGAGATGGATAGTTTAGAGAAAAATAATTATTTACTAGGGATAATAGCCTATACTTCCCCAATGATAGGGTTGTTAGGGACTGTTACAGGAATGATTGAAGCGTTTGGTAAAATAGCTGTATCGGGAGCAGGAGACCCAAATGCTGTAGCTGGAGGGATTTCTCAGGCATTATTAACAACAGCAGCAGGGTTAATAATAGCAATTCCTTCAATAATAGCATATAACATTTTCAATAAAAAAATAGAACTAATAAGTTTAGAAGTAGAAAAAATAATAACGTCTATTGTAAATATAGTTAAGAGGTAATAAAATGAAAAGAAAAACAAAGAGAAGAAGTCTGGCAACACCAGATTTAACACCTTTAATAGATGTTGTTTTTTTACTACTAATATTTTTTATGTTAGTAACAACATTTGATAAATATAGTGGTTTTAAAATAGAACTACCAAAATCAACTATAGAGAGCAAAGCAACAGAAAATATTTCTGAACTTATAATAGATTCAGAAGAAAAATATTATAAAAAAATTGGAGATAAATCAGAGTTAATATTAAAGGAAGAGATTTCAATTAAGTTTATCAATATAAAAGAAGTTACATTGACAGCTGATAAAAATTTAAAATATGATATTGTAGTTAACGCTATTGGAGAACTAAAAAAAATAGAAGTGGAAAAAGTTGAGCTGAATTTTAATGAATAAATTTTATATATTCTCATTATTTATTCATGCTATATTTTTTTTGGTATTATTAAATCATCCAAAGGTAGAAGAGAAAAAAGTAATTTCCAAAAAAGAAACTTCTATTACATTTAAAAATAATAAACCTAAAAAAGCTGAGTTGGAAAATAAATCTGAAAGTAATAAAGAAGTTACAGAAATTCAAGAGGTCCCACAGTTTAAAGAGAGGATAGAAGAAGCTCCAAAAATCATTCAAAAAACCGAGCTAAAAAAATTATCTCCAAAAAAAAATAAAATATTAAAGGAAAAAAAATCTCAGAATAATAAAGTGGTTCCAAAAAAAGAATCTAGAATAAAAGTAGAAAAATATGACGAGTTTACAGATAAAAATAAGTTTACATCTGATGTAGATGGAACTTTAACAGCATTGTTTTCAGAAGGAATTGAATTTCATATATTAAAAGAAGTAGAACCTAAATATCCAATTAGAGCTAAAAAAATGGGTTATAATAAAACTTGTAAAATAAATGTCCAATTTACTGTTAATCTAAGAGGAGAAATAGAGAATTTAAAATTTATATCTGGTGAAGAGGGGTATGGATTTAAAGAAGAGGTTTTTAAAGCTTTATATTTATGGAAAATAAAACCTATAACATATAAAAATAAGAAAATAAAAATAAAGGTTGAAAAAGAATTTATATTTAAATAGAAAAAAGTCAGAATTTATTTAAAAATTCTGACTTTTTTCTATCTGTTCTATTTTTTAGATTCGTGGAATAGCTCACTTAAAGTTACAATACTTTGAAGATCACTAGGAATAATGATTTTTGTTGCAACACCATTCGCAACTTTTTCAAAAGATTCCATTCCTTTTAATAGTAAAACATTTTTATCAGGAGCAGCTTCTTTTATAAGCTTGATAGCTTCAGCTTGAGCTTTTTGTAAACTTAAAATAGCAGCAGCCTCTCCTTCAGCTTCTCTGATAGAAGCTTCTTTTTTAGCTTCAGCTCTTAGAATAGCAGCTTCTTTTTCACCTTGAGCAACTAAAATAGCAGAAGTTTTTTGACCTTCAGCTCTTAAAATAGATTCTCTTCTTTCTCTTTCAGCTTTCATCTGTTTTTCCATAGCATCTTGGATTTCAGCAGGTGGAATTATATTTTTAAGTTCAACTCTATTTATTTTAATTCCCCACGGATCAGTAGCGACATCTAAAATAGCTCTCATTTTAGTATTTATAGTATCTCTAGATGTTAGAGTAGCATCAAGTTCTAAATCACCAATAATATTTCTAAGAGTAGTAGCAGTAAGGTTTTCGATAGCATTTAAAGGGTTTTCAACTCCATATGCATATAATTTAGGGTCTGTTATTTGAAAATAAACAACAGAATCTATTTGCATAGTAACATTATCTTTTGTTATTACTGGTTGAGGTGGAAAATCTATAACTTGCTCTTTTAAAGATACTCTTTTTGCAATTCTATCAACAAAAGGTATAAGAACATTAAGTCCAACCTCCCAAGTTGAAAGATAAGCACCAAGTCTTTCAACAACAAAAGCTTGTGATTGAGAAACGATTCTAACATGAGTTCCGACTAAAAATATTGCAATTAAAATTAAAACGAAGAAAAATAACATAAAGCCTCCTATATTTTTTTGATTAGAATAAGTTTATTACCAACGATTTTATCAACTATAGCAGAATTTCCTATTTCAAAATTTTCAGAAGATATAGCTTGCCAATTTTTACCATCAAGATAAACTGAGTATATTTTTTCAGCTCCTCTTATTTCAAATTTTTCAATAACAACTTCTTGTTTAGTGATACGATTTAATTCTTTACTATTAGATTTAAAATATTTCAAAGCAATTTTTCTGACTAAGAGTAAAGAGATTAAAGAGATACTGACGAAAATATAAAATTGATATTCTAAAGATATTCGATAAAATGGCATTGTTAAAAATGCTCCAAGAGAAAACCAGATTGAGATGAGTCCAAAACTTAAAAGTTCAATAATTAAAAATACTAAGCCAACAATAAACCATGTTAACATAAAGTGACTCCTTTCAAAAATAATGTTATACTTGATTATACTCTTAAAAATTAGTAATGTCAAAATTAGTATTGAAAAGGAGATGAGAATATGTATAACACGATTGTGATTGGAGGAGGAGCTGGTGGATTAACAGTTTCAATAGGGCTAGCTTCAGCAGGTAAAAAAGTACTACTAGTAGAAAAGGATAAGTTAGGTGGTGAGTGTACTTGGGGTGGGTGCATACCATCTAAAAGTTTTATAACCGTTGCTAGGACATCATCAAATTTAGAGGAAGCTTTAGAGAAGGTTGTTAGTAATGTCCATAAAATAGGAGACAAAGAGTTGCCTCATATCTCTAAAATTAAAAATTTGGAGTATGTTAATGGTGAAGCTAGTTTTATAGATAAAAATACAGTTTCTGTAAATGGGAAACTATATAGAGCTAAATTTATTGTAATTTCTACAGGAAGTTTACCTTTTATTCCAGAGATTAAAGGATTGAAAGATATACAGTATTTAACAAATCAAAATTTTTTCTATACTAATGAGAGATATAAAAGCATAGTTATGTTAGGAGCAGGTATCATCTCTTTAGAATTGGCATTTCCTTTAAGAAAATTAGGAGTAGATATTACTATATTAGAAAAAACAGATTTATTTTTACCAATGATGGATAAAGAAGTAAGAGAGTTTTATATTGATAGATTGAAAATAGCAGGAGTAAAATTGATTTTAGGATGTGAAGTTGAAGAGTTTGTTAAAACGGAAAATGAAATATTAATTAAAACTAGTAAAGGAGAATTTAAATCAGAGAAAGTATTTGTAGCTATTGGTAGAAAACCTAATTTAGAAAATTTAAATTTAGATAAAATTGGTTTAAATTATAGTGAAAAAGGAATAGTTGTAGATAAGCATATGAGAACTTCAATTAATAATATTTTTGGAATAGGAGATGTAGTTTCTCAGTTTAAATTTTCTCATGTAGCTGGTTATCATGGTGAAATAGTTGTAAGAAATATATTGTTTCCTTACTTTTTGAAAAGAACAGATTTAGAGTATATTCCATCAACTATTTTTGGAGATATAGAAGTTTCCAGAGTAGGGCTTACAGAAGAGGAGGCTCGTAAAAAATTTAAAAGGATCTATGTTTATAAAATTGATGAAAATAATGATAGAAGCATTATTGCTTTTGAAGATTCATTTTTATTAAAAGTTATATGTGACAGAAAATTTAATATAATTGGAGTCACTTGTATAGGAGAGAGAGCAGGAGAAATAGTTGGTTTTTTACAGAATATGATTAATAATAAAATGAAATTTTACAAGGTTATGAAATCAATACAGGCTTACCCAACGTATTGCTACTACATTAGAAATTTAGCTAAAATTTCATATATTGATTATTTGAAAAGTTACAATATTTTTAGATAATAAAAAAAACGATCTACAATAGATCGTTTAAAATTCAAATAGTATTTGGTGGCGGGAGCTGGATTCGAACCAACGACCTTCGGATTATGAGCCCGACGAGCTGCCAACTGCTCTATCCCGCGATACCTTACTTTTAAATAATACCATAAAAATAAAACTATGTCAACCTTTTTTATATTATATTTTGAATTCTTCCAACAGTACCATCAGTTAACCTAACTTTTATTCCATGAGGATGTGTTGAAGAGTTTGTAAGAATATCTTTAACAACCCCTTCAGTTAGTTTTCCTGTTCTTTGATCTTCTTTTTTTACAACTAAAACTTTTATACCAGCTTTAACATTACTTCTATTTTTTCCGTTCATAATTTCTCCTGATTAAATTTAAATACATTGTAACACATATACTTTGAGTTTGTATACAAAAAAGCATCTGAAAATATAAATTTCAGATGCTTTGTATTTTTAATTATTATTCCCACTCAATCAATTAATTCTTTTGATTCTTTCCAATTCCTTTATTTTTAAGGGTGTTTATTTCAAAAATATATTAATTTTTTCAAGAGAAAATCATAAATAGTACGGCATATGGTACGGAAAAAAGCAATTTCTTCAATAAAAATTTTATTGAGGAGGAGAAATGATAAATTTAACAGAAGAACAAAAACAAATATTAGGAATTAAAGATGAAAGAGTTGACTTTTATTTTAAAGTTGAAAATGCGGTTATAGATAATCCAGATGTATTTTCAAATATATATGAGAGTCATCTTTTTGTCGTGTTATCAAGATATTGTAATAATGGAGGTGTAGCCTTTCCATCTTACAGCACATTAGCAAAATTATGTTATTGTTCTAAAAGTACAGTTATTAGATGTATAAAATCTTTAGAAGAAAAAAAATTAATAAATAAAGTTATAAGAACTAAAAAGATCAAAGATAAAAAAGTTAATGATACAAATGTATATACTGTTAAGAATTTAAAAAAATATATTGTTGAAGATAACTTTAAAGAAGTAAAAAAAGTAGAGTCAGAAAAACACCAGGGTGGTGTCACAGATACACTAGGGGTAGTATCACAGGTACGCCAGGGTAGTGTCTGTGGTACACCCAAAAAAGAACTATTTATAAAGAACAATATTAAAAAGAATACTACTACTAAGAAAAAAAATGATGAAGAAAAAATTAGTAGTAGATATGAATTTTTAGATTTAGAAAATTTTTCTAAAATAAATAATATAACTAAAAAAAATATTAGAAAAAATATTTTAAACTTAACAGAGGAAAAAGCAAAAGAAATTTATAAGCTAACTGAAGAATTTTTAGCAAAAGGAAAAGGTAAAAGTTTTGATGCAATTTTTTATAATGGACTTTTAGGAGAATGGAATTTTGAATCAAATAAAACAGCTTTAAAGAGCGAAATTAGAGAAACTGAATTATCAGAAGATAAAACAAGTGGTTGAATTATTTTTCGGGAATATTAAGCAATAAAGAGCTATATAGCGATATAAAAAAGATTATTAAAACTATTCCGTTGGAAACTTTAAAAATTAATAAAAATAAATTATCTAGAATGACAATGTTTGACTTCAAACAACACTTATATTCATTGAAAAATTGTTAAAGAAAAAAGAAGCACTATTAAAAAATTTTATAATGAGATATTTTAAAATTTTGAAATAAAATATCTAAATTTTACTGTTTTTTTAATAGTGGCAAGTTACGCATTTTAGCCGTCTACGCCTGTCTAAAATACTAACTTGCAAGGGAGATTTCTCCCTTTGAACCCTCTTCATTTATAATTTAAACTCACTATAAAAATGTAACTTTAAATTATAAATAAAACAAAAAATGGAGATGATTTGTAAAATATGAAAACTGAAAAAAAGTATAAATTAACTGTTAGAATAAATGAAGAAGATTATAGAAAATTAAAATATCAAAGTGATAATTTAGAAAAAAATAAAACAGAAACAATAAGAGAGCTTATAAGAAAAGGGATATACACAGATATAAAAGAGTTTAATTTAAATTTAAAGGAGCTATTGCTAATAAAGAGAAGTATTGCAAATAGCTTAAATCAAATATCTAAAAAGTTAAATAATAGTTCTTTAGAAGAGTTTAAAAAAATATCAAAGGATTTAGATAAATTATGGCAATCATTAAATCGGTAGCTAAAGCTAGTAAGTCAAAAAATGGAGCTAAAGCAGTGCTGGATTATGTTGCTAAAAAAGCAGAGTTTACTTATGGAATAAATTGCTCAGAAGATTATAAATTAGCAAATAAAGAATTTCAAGAAACAAAAGAATTTTATAATAAGTTAGAGGGAAGACAATATAAACATATTGTTCAAAGTTTTAAAGAGGGAGAAGTAGATAAAGAACAAGCTTTAAAAATAGGTGTAGAGTTTTGTAAAAAAGCTTTTCCAAAATATGAAGTTTTTATAGCAACACATACAGATAGAAATCATATTCATAATCATATAATTTTAAATTCTGTAAGTTTAGAAACAGGGGAAAAATATCATGAGAAAAATTCTGATTTAAGAAAATTGAAAGAATTAAATAATGATATCTGTAAAGAGAACGGACTTAAAATTCCTGAAAAATCTAAAGAGCAAGGAAAGGTTGTTATTTGGAATCAAAGTAGTTATATGGCGGTAAAAAAAGGAGTTTTAAAAGAAAAAGAAAGTGATAGTTTAAAATTAGTGAATACAATTTTAAAAGTTGCAAATCAGAGTAATGATAGAACTCAGTTTATGGATTTAATGAAAAAACAAAATTATAGTGTAGAGTGGAGCAACGAGAAAAAACATGTTGTATTTACAGTTGGAAAAGATATATTAAATGGAACAAAAGATAAATTTAGGTTAGAAACATTACATAAAAACTTTAATCATATTGCACTATCAAAGGAGGGGCTAGAGAATGAATTTTCTAGAACGAGATCAAGAGAAAATAGAACCAATATTTCAAGAGGAGAAAGAGCAACAGATACTGGAATTGAAATTAAATATAAAGACACTTCAGAATTTATTAGAGAATTTGAAAAAGGAAGAGATAGAAAAGGAAACTCTGATACAAGTTCAAAAGAAATCAATAGAGAAATTGAGTTTATTAATAATGGAAGCCCAAGAAGAGATACTGAAGACATCCAAATCACTTCCATTGCTGATAGAAGAACTAAAGAAAGAAAACAAAGAGAATATATTAAAGAGCAAGAAAGAGTTAGAGGAAGAAAATCAAAAACTCGTGGCTTCGGTATTGGTGACTAAAAAAGAATTAGATAACATTAAAACTAAAGGAGAAGCAAATTTAGTTGAGTTTATAAAAGATTCAAATATTGTAAAAGTGGAATTTGTAGATTCAATAAAAAAATATTTTATAAAATCATTTGTTTTCAATGTGATAATTATTAGTTTGTTTTTATTAGGAACATATAAATTTTATTATAAAGAAACTAAAGAAAATATCGAAATAGTTAGAGATATTATAAGAGAAGATGAAAAATATTGGTGGGATAAAGAAAATAATGTTTTATATAGATATCAAAATAATCCAAATGTTAAAAATAAAAAATGAAAATAGAATTAAATTAAGAAGAAATATATGGTATAATATATTATCAAATAAGAAGGAGTTGATGAGTATGGCGACATCATCATTTACTAGAAAGATAATAGTAACAGGGAAAGAAGCAACTGATATGATTATAGATGCTATTACTTCTGATACTGATATAAAAAAAGATAGACATAAAACAGAAGAATTTATAGCTGTAAATCGTAAAAGGGGGAGAGCATCATTAGAAAAGTTTGCGTCTCACTACAAGAAATTGAAGAAATAGTTCCAAAAGAGTTAGTAGTAGAAATTATAGATAAATTTGTGTGTTTAAATGATAGGGATATTGAATTTTTTTTAAAGAAAAAAGCTCAACTATTTCAACATAAAAACAAAGCTAGAACTTATTTTATAATGGATGAAAAAAAATTAGATAATGGAGAAATAGACATTTTAGGTTATTTTGCATTATCAACAAAAGTTCTTCATTTGCCAGAAGAATTATCTAATAATCAAAGAAAAAAGATAGATGGTTTATATAACAGTATTTCAGAAATCTCTACATTTTTGATAGGACAGATAGCAAAAAATGATTGTAATAAAGATAAAATTTCTGGAAAAGAACTTATAGATTATGCTTGTAGCTATATAGAAGAGGCTTCTGAGATTGTTGGAGGGCGTATTATTTTAGTAGAATTAAAAAATAATTCTAAATTAATAAAGTTTTATGAAGAAAATCAATTTTATATACTTCCTAATAAAACGGAAAACGAAGAAAAACTATTGCAAATGATAAAAATAATATAATGAATCAAAATTACGGAGTGTCTTGTGACACTCTTTTTATTTTCAAGAAATTCAAATCTCTAAAATTGATTTTAAGGGTATTTGAAATTGTTTTTGATACCTTTTGTAAAGGGGAACAAGAAAGCTTTAAAATTAAGTTTTAAACAGGTTTAAAATAAAAATCTAAAAATTTGAAAATAGACGGCTAAAAATGATATAATTAAAAATAATAATTAAATAAGGAGTTGAAAAAAGTGCTTATAAAAACTGTAAAGAAAATTTTATCTAAAGACGAAAGACTGATAAGTGATAATAAATTTAATATAACTAAACTTTATAATTTATTAGAAAAATATGACACGAAAATATTGAAAGAACTATATCAAAATGAGGATATAAAAAACAAATTCTTTAAAAATATTGATGGAATAAATATTTTTAAACAAGAAGAATTTAAATTTTTTCTCCAACATCAAAAACCTTTTGAAAATGGTTGGACAAAATTAAAAAATACAATTGGATTATGTGACGGAAAATATTTATTAAAAGATACACAAGATGTAGTTTTAAATTTTCCATTCAAAGATTGTGTATTAGAAGGTGGACAATCAACTGATGAAGTAATAGAAAGTTATTTTAATTATGAAACAACTTTATTTAAAGAAGAGGAGAAAGCAATAGAAGCTGAATTAATTGGAAAAAAAATTGAAGTAGAAATTTCAGCTAGAGGGAAAAAAACATATTCTGCATCAGGATTTAAAGAATACAATGGAAAAAAAAGAAAAGAAGTGTTTTTTAATGAAATTTTAGCAAAAGATGAAATTGATAGACTTTTGGAAAAAAAAGCTTTCAATAACTGGAAAAGATATACAGCGAATGGAGAAGCAAAGGTTCAAGAAATAAAAAAAGATGAAAATGGAGTAATAAAAGAAAATTTAGTAATAAAAGGAAATAATCTTTTAGCACTTCATAGTTTAAAAAAAGAATTTTTAGGAAAAATAAAATTAATATATATTGATCCACCATATAATACAGGAAGTGACTCATTTTCTTATAATGATAATTTTAATCATTCTACATGGTTAACTTTTATGAAAAATAGAGTAGAAGTTGCAAGGGAGTTATTAAGTGAAGACGGTATCATGTGGATTCAAATAGATGATAAAGAAGTCAACTATTTAGGAGTATTACTTGATGAAATTTTTGGACGAGAGAATTTTATTAATCTAGTAACTGTTAAAACTAAGATTGGTGGTGTATCAGGAAGTTCTGAAGGTAAAAGTCTAAGAGATGCAACAGAGTTTATTTTACTATATGCTAAAGATAAAAGCCAAATAAATCTTGAACCTGTTTACGCAATGACTCCTGTGTGGACTTATATTCAAGAGGAATATATAGATTCTGGAAAAAGTTGGAAATATACATCAGTATTAACTGAATTAGGAGAAAGAATACTTATAAAAGATGATATCAAAACTGCTAGAAAATATTATCATTATCCAAATGCTAAAATAATTTCGGTTAAGCAATATGCAAAGGAACATAAAATAAGTGAAGAAGAAGTCTATAATTCTATTCCTGAAAAGATTTTTCAAACGACTAATGCTCAATCTTCTATTCGTACTACAGTAATGCAGCAAACAGAAAATATAAACATAGGAATTGTTAGTATTGAATATGTTCCAACTAAAGGTAAAAATAAAGGTATTCTTACAGAAATTTTATATACAAGTACCAAAAGAATGTTTATGTTCTTATCAGATATGTTAGTGAAAGATCAACATGGAAATCTTCTTTATAAAGAAAAATTAACAACACTTTGGGATAGTATACAATATAATAATTTATCAAAAGAAGGGAAAATTGATTTTCCGAACGGAAAAAAACCGGAAAAATTACTTCAAAATATTATCGAAATGTCGACTTACAAAGGTGATTATGTATTAGATTTCTTTGGAGGAAGTGGTTCAACTGCTGCAGTAGCTCATAAACTTGAACGTAAATGGATAGCCTTCGAACAAATAGATTCTCAAATTAATATTATGATTGACCGACTTCAAAATGTTATAAAAGGAAAAGATGATAAAGGAATATCTTTAGTTATCAATTGGCAAGGAGGAGGAGAATTTATTTATTTAGAACTTGCTAAATTTAATGAAGAAGCAAAAAATAAAATATTAAATTGTGAAACTTCAGAAGAATTGGAGAATTTGTTTGATAAACTATATAATAAATATTATTTGAATTACAATTTAAATATTAAAAAATTTAAAGAATTAATAAAAATAAGTGAATTTAAAGAACTTTGTTTAGATGATATGAAAAGAATATATCTATCAATGCTAGACTTGAATAGTATGTATATTAATTTTGAAGATATGGAAGATGAAAAATTTGATTTATCCGATGATGATATTAAATTGACAAAACAATTTTACGGGGTGAAATAAATTGATTAATAAATTGTGTCTTTATGATGAGTTAAATAGTGCAAAAAAATTTACACCTATAAGAATACCAGAGTATATTACATCTAATGTAAAATATAATTTATTTTTTTGGCAAAAAAACGCATTAGAAAATCTTATTTTATTAGAGGGGAATCCATCGAAAAATAATCATTTTATGTTTAATATGGCAACTGGAAGCGGAAAAACATTAGTTATGGCTTCAATTATTTTATATTACTATACAAAAGGATATAAGAATTTTTTGTTTGTAACAAATCAAAATAATATAATAGAAAAAACAAAATTAAATTTATTACAAAATTATTCTACTAAATATTTATATAAAGATAAAATTTTTATAGATAATCGTGAGGTTTTACTGAAGGAGGTAAATAATTTTAGTTTAAATAATATGGATAATATTATTGAAATAAAATTTTCAACATTGCAACAATTGTACTCAGATATAAATCAAGAAAAAGAGAATCAAATAACATTAGAAGAATTATTGAACAAAGATATTATAATTTTAGCTGATGAAGCACATCATTTAAATAGTAGCACAAAAAAGATAAATCAAAAATTTAAACCGGAATCTCTAGATGGGAGAGGGGTAAGTGAAGAAGATGTTGAAGCTTTTGGTTGGGAAAAAATGATCAGAGAACAAATTTTACAAAAAAATGGTTTAATTTTAAAAGAAAATAAAAATAGATTGATAGAATTTACTGCAACAATTCCAACAGAAGAGGAAGTTTTTAAAAAGTATAAAGATAAAATTATTTATAAGTTCGATTTAAAAAGATTTCTTCAAGAAGGATATACTAAAGAAATAAATTTAGTTTCATCAACTTTTGATAAAAAACAAAGAATACTTCATATGCTATTGATAAATTGGTATAGACATGATATTGCTTTAAGAAATAATATTCCTAATTTTAAACCTGTAATATTATTTAAAAGTGAAGAAGTAGCTACTTCTAAACTAGATTACGATATTTTTCTTAATATTGTTGAAAATATAACTAACGATGACTTCAAATTTTTAGAAACTTTAAAAAATCAAATAATAGGAATCAATGAAGTTAATCAGAGTGGTTATAGTATTACAGAGAAAGTTTTGAATAAACTTAAAGGTAACTATTACGAAGTTATAAAATATATAAAAAATAATTTTAAAGAAGAAAATATAATAATAACGAATTCTAAGTTAAAATTAGATTCCTCTATTGAAACGAAACTTAACTCATTAGAAGAAGTAGATAATAATATTAGAGTAATTTTTACAGTAGATAGATTAACAGAAGGATGGGATGTTTTAAATCTTTATGAAATTGTAAGAATGAAAGAATCTCAAAATTCAGGTGGAGGAAATAAAAATAAAGCTAGTTCTGCAACCATTGAAGAAAAACAACTTATTGGAAGAGGAGTAAGATATTATCCATTCAATTATCTTGATAAAGAAAAAAATAAAAGAAAATTTGATAATGATGTTGAAAATGAATTAAGAATGTTAGAAGAGCTATTTTATTATACTTATGATGAGGAGTCAAGGTATATAACAGATTTAAAAAATGAATTGAAAAAAGAGGGGTATATTTCTGAAAACGGAGAAAAAATTCAAAAAAGATTTTATTTGAAAAATAGTTTTAAAGAAACTAAATTTTATACTGATTTCAGAATAATGGGGAATAAAAAAAGAAAAAAAGAAGTGAATAGAAGAATTACTTTAAAAGAATTAAAAGATGTTAAAATAGAAATAAAATTAAATTCTACTTTAAAAGAAGAGGATAAAATTTTTGATAATGAAAGATACTTAGCTATGGAAAGTGATATTTGCCAATTAGAAATAAGTGTAAAAGATATTCCTAAGCATATATTTAACAAAGCTTTAAATAGATGTATAAATACAGATAAAAATTTATTTGCATTTAAAAATTTAAAAAACAAGTTAGGAATTACAACGATAGATGACCTTTTGAAAGAAAAATATTTAGGAGATTTCAAAGTATTAATTAACTCTGCAAATACTTTAATTGAAGAAATTGAAGGAACAGATTTTTTAAAAATAACAGAAATTTTCTTGAAAAAAATATTTACAGAATTAGAAGCTAATTATTTTGATGAAGAGGGAACAGAATTTGAACCATTATATACAATTGAAGAGCTTTTTGGAGAAGAGAAAGTAAAAATAGTTAAAAGTGAGAGTATAAATAACTCAGCACCTTTAAATATTGAGTTATCAAATAAGCCTTGGTATGTTTTAAATTCATTTGTGGGAACAAGTGAAGAAATTTCTTGTATAAATTTTTTGAAAAATAATTTATTTTCATTAGAAAAAAAATATGAAGAAGTTTATTTATTAAGAAACGAAGAAGTTTATAAAATATATGATTTTGATACAGGAAGAGGATTTCAACCTGATTTTTTATTATTTTTAAAAGGAAAAGATAATAAAAATTATTATCAAGTTTTTATTGAACCAAAAGGAACACACTTATTAGAAAATGATGAATGGAAAAATAAATTTTTAAAGGAAATAACAGAACGATATAAAGGTAAAAATTTATTTGAAAAGTATTCTTTAGAGTCAGAATCTTTAATATATACAATAATTGGATTGCCGTTATATAACGGGGAAAAAAACGAAGAATTTAAAGACGCTTTTAAAAAAATATAATGTTTTTTGGGGGAGAAAAAATGTTTATAAAAAAAATGAAGTTATTAAATTATAAGTGTTTTGAAGGTGAATATATCATTGAATTTGAACAAGGAGTTAATATTTTAGTTGGAAATAATGGAGAAGGAAAAAGTACAATTTTAGAAGCTATAAATTTATCTCTTTCAGGGATAATAAATGGTAAATATTTAAGAAATGAAATTAGTCAATATTTATTTAATACATATGTTATTGAAAAATATATAGAAAAATTAAACAATTCAAATAATGAAACGCCTATGCCACCAATTATAGAAATAGAACTTTTTTTTCATTCAGATGATTCTGAGAAGATTAAAGAATTGGCAAATTTTAAAGGAACTAATAATAGTAATAGAGAAGATACATATGGTGTCAAATTAGAAATCAAATTTGATGATCAATATTTAAAAGAATACGAAATTCTATTAAGAAATAAAGAAATAAAAACATTACCTATAGAATATTACAGTATGAAATGGTCTTCTTTTGCAAGAGATTTAGTTACATCTAAAATAATACCTTTGAAGTCTGTTTTGATTGATTCTACTTCATCAAGATACCAAAATGGTTCTGATTTATATTTATCAAAAATAATAAAAAATCATTTGGATGACGATAAAAAAATTGGAATATCACAAGCTTTCAGGCAAGTTAAAGAAGTATTTATGAAAAATCATGACATTTTAAAAATAAATGAAGAACTAAAAGAAAAAGTAAGCGGAAAAAAATTGGAAATAACTGTAGATTTATCTACTCAAAATTCTTGGGAAAACACATTAATAACAACATTGAATAAAGTTCCATTTAACCAAATTGGAAAGGGAGATCAATGTATAATAAAATCTAAATTAGCTCTTCAACATGAGAAAGCAGTTCAATCACAGATTTTATTAATAGAAGAACCAGAAAATCATTTGTCCCATACAAAACTTAATGAATTGATGAAAATAATAGAGAAAGAATCAGTAGGAAAGCAAGTTATAATATCTACACATAGTACTTTTGTAGCTAATAAATTAGGATTAAATAATTTAATTTTGTTAAAAGAATTTAAGAATATGAAATTTCAAAGCTTAGATGAAGAAACGTATAGATTTTTTAAAAAATTACCTGGATATAATACTTTAAGATTTGTTTTAGCGAAAAAAAGTATTTTAGTAGAAGGTGATTCAGATGAATTGATTTTTCAAAAATGTTATTTATTAGAAAATAATGAAAATCTTCCTATAAATAATGGAATAGATGTTATATCTTGTGGCTTAACTTTTAAAAGATTTCTTAATATTGCAAAATTATTAAATGCAAAAGTAGGGATTATTACTGACAATGATAGCGATTATGAAAAAAATATTAGAGAAAAGTATGAAGATTATAAAGAAAATACAAATATACAAATTTTTGCAGATAATCAAGAAGAATTAAACACTTTAGAACCTCAATTTATTGACGTGAATAATATAGAACAATTAAGTGAAGTTGTAAGAGAAAAAAAAAGAAAGGGTGATACAAAAGAAGAATTAAAAAAATTTATGATAAATAATAAAAGTGAATGGGCTTTAAGAGTTTTTGATAGTAAAATTAAACTAAATTATCCAAAATATATAATGGATGCTGTGAAGTGGTGTAATGAATAAAAGTAAATTAATTATATCAGGAGCAGGAGTGGGAAAAACAACTTATTTAGTAAAGAAAGCAATAGAATTAAAAAAAGAAAGAATTGCAATAGTAACATTTACTGAAGCAAATGAAGTAGAAATAAGAAAAAAATTTTTTGAACTAAATGGAGTAATCCCTTTTAATATCGCAATAGAAACTTGGTTTAGTTTTTGTATAAAACATGGTATAAAACCATATAAAGGAGAATTATTTGAAGAGCTTTTTACAAAAGATATAAAAGGTATGGTTTTTAGTGAAGGGAATTCTAGCTTAATAAAATTAAGTAATAGAAATATGCAAAAAAAATCAACAGAATTGAGATATTACTTTAATAAAGATTTTAAGATATATTCAGATAAAATTTCAAAATTTATATCTGAGTGTAATAAGAAATCTAATGGTAAAGTAATTAATCGCCTGGTAGAAAATTTTGATTATATTTTTTTTGATGAAATTCAAGATTTTGTGGGATATGATTTAGAAATAATTAGTGATATTATTAATTCTAAAATAAAAATATTAATGGTAGGAGATCCAAGACAGACAACATATTCAACACATAATGAGAATAAAAATAAAAAATATATAAATGGAAAAATTAAGGAATATTTAATTGATAAATTCAAAAAAAAATTAGAAACTAGAGTTGAAATAGATGAAAAAAGTTTAAATAATTCTCATAGAAATAATTTAAAAATATGTAATTTAGCAAATAAATTATATCCGGAATTTAAAAAAGTTCAGCCATGTGATTGTTGTCATGATAGGAGTTTGAATGATGATGGAATACATTTTATAAAAAAAAATGAAATAGATGAATATTTACAGAAATATAATCCAATACAAATAAAATGGGATAATAGAGTAAAGGTGAATAAAAAATATAAATCAATTAATTTTGGAAACTCTAAGGGTTTAACATATGATCGAGTTCTTATTTACCCAACGTTAGAAATGAAAAAATGGATTAAAGACAATAATTATACTTTAAAAGATATAACAAGGGCTAAATTTTATGTTGGAATAACGAGAGCTAGACACAGTGTAGGTATAGTATTAAATGATAAGTAACTTATATAGGGGCCTGTGGGGTTCTTGTAAAAAGTGATCTTATAGAATTGATGTATGGTAAAATATATGAAGAGAAAATAGAAAAATAGAATAAATAAAAGACACTATTTAATTAATAATTATTAGTGTCTTTTTTAATTTTTGAAAAAAATATTGACATTTAGATAAAAACCCAGTATTATTTCAATATATTTTAAAAAATGAAAGAAAAAATATATTTAAAGATAAAAATAAAAAAATATAATTCAAAAAGAATAAAAAGGAGAAGAAATGATTTTGTTAAAAATAATTGAAGATTCATTTAATAATGAAAAATTAAAGAATGTTAGAATAAAAAGAAATCTATCTTTAGCTGTGTTTTGCAACTTTTTTTAGCAGCACCGTAGCACTTTTAAAGAGCACCACCATTTTTTCTTGATATAGCATTTTTTAATCTATAACTTTCACCGCTGAAAATTACTAAATGGCCATAATGAATTACTCTGTCTAATA
>JBOFYP010000006.1:0-5262 GCA_051654725.1 Cetobacterium sp. | reverse complement strand
ACATAGAAGCTTCACATGCTATAATAGGTGGAGAATTCTTAAAGAAGTTTGGAGAAAAACCAGCAGTTATAAATGCTGTTATGGCTCACCATAATGAAGTTGAATTTGAAAGTGTAGAAGCAATATTAGTTCAAGCCTCTGATGCAATATCAGCATCAAGACCAGGAGCTAGAAGAGAAACTTTATCAACTTACTTAAAGAGACTTGAAGGCTTAGAAGAGATTGCAACTTCATTTGAAGGAGTAGAATCGTCATACGCTATTCAAGCAGGTAGAGAGATAAGAATAATTATAAATCCTGAGATTGTATCTGATGATGCAGCAACAAAAATGGCTAGAGATATAGCTAAGAGAATAGAAGAAAATATGCAGTATCCAGGTCAAATAAAAGTAACAATTTTAAGAGAAACTAGAGCTGTAGAGTATGCGAAATAAAAAAATGTGAGTAAGGAATTTTCCTTACTCACATTTTTTTATTAAAACGCTTTCGCAGTAAATGCTTTTTTTTCGTATTCTTTTAATGAATCAAAAGCAAACTTAGAAAGTGGAAAAACTCCAGATAAATTGATAATAGTCATAAGAGCAAGTCCAAAATCAGCTAAATTCCACATAAATATATTTTGTTGGATTCCACCAAGAAAAATCATACTTAAAGCGAAAATTTTAAACAAAGTTTGACCTATTTCTTTTTCTGTTAAAAATCTAACATTTACTTTTCCGTAGAAACAGATTCCTAAAAGAGTTGAGAAACAGAATAGGAATAAAATAACTGCGACAAAGATTTCGCCAAATATAGAACCTAAATGGTAGTTAAAAGATTTTTGTAACAATTCCATACCACTAAGTCCATTTATAACAGATGGTTTAGTTAAAAGCATAACTAAAGCAGTAGCTGTACATATTACAAATGTATCTACAAAAACTCCTAAACTTTGTATTAAGCCTTGTTGAACAGGATGTGAAACATTAGCACTAGCAGCAGCACAAGGAGCACTTCCAGTCCCTGCTTCATTTGAGAATAAACCTCTTTTAACTCCTTGCATTATAACAGCTCCAATAGTACCACCAATACCTTGTCTAATTCCAAAAGCTTCAGATATTATTTGAGAAAAAACACTTGGTAAAAGATTTATATTTCTAATAATAATAAAGAATACAATTCCAAGGTATAAAACAGCCATAATAGGAACAACTTTATCTAATACTTTAGCTGTTTTATCTGTTTTACCAAATATAACAATTGCAGCTAATAAAGTTAATAAAATTGATATAGTGATAGGACTTATATTGAAAGCAACATTAAAAGATTCTGTAACAGAGTTTGATACAACTTGTAAAACACCAGCCCAACAAATAATTCCAGTGATAACAAAAGCAACACCCCAAGATTTTTTACCTAATCCATTTTTTAAAAAGAAGCAAGGACCACCAAAAAACTGACCATTTTTATCTTGTTCTCTAAATATTAATGCTAAAGTTGTTTCAACAAATGCAGTAGCAGCTCCTAAAAATGCGACAACCCACATCCAGAAAATAGCTCCAGCTCCACCTATAGATATTGCACTAACAACACCAGCTAAGTTACCAGCACCAACTCTAGTAGCAGTACTTATACAAAAAGCTTGAAATGGAGATAAATTTTCTTTGTCTTCATTAGATTTAGTAGTTAAAAGTTCGACCATGTGTTTTAAAAATCTTAACTGAACAAAGTTAGTTTTTATTGTGAAGAAAACCCCTGAAAAAATAAGTAAAACAACTAAAATATTTTTACCCCATAAAATTGAATTGAAAAAATTTACAATACTTTCTAAAATTAACATAATATCCTCCTCGAATTTAAACTATAAAAATAAAAAAAGCCTGTGGAAAGTCCACAGGCTGTATAACTTAACAGTTCTATGCAACAAATCCATTCATTACTATTAAAGCAACACAAAATGGATTCGTATTTGTTCAGAAACAAAAATACCAATCCTAGGTCGTATAATAGTAATAATATGAATTTGTATTAAAAACTATTTTTTGTTTCATCACTTAACTCCTTTTGATTATTTTGAAATATTATAACATAATTAGAAAAAAATACAAGATAAAAATAAAAAACAAGGAGTTTTCTTAGTGGGGAATGGCAAAAAATGTATTGGATATATAGGTATAAAATGGTATAATAAATAATAATTTATAAGATTAATAAAGAATTGAGAAGGTGGAAAAATGTTGATAAAAGCTACACTTTTAGTTGTAATAGGTTCTATGATTGGTTGGATTACAAACTATATTGCAATAAAAATGTTATTTAGACCATATAAAGAAATAAAAATTGGTTTTTTAAAAATTCAAGGTT
Organism: Cetobacterium sp.; assembly: GCA_051654725.1. Classification (GTDB taxonomy): domain Bacteria; phylum Fusobacteriota; class Fusobacteriia; order Fusobacteriales; family Fusobacteriaceae; genus Cetobacterium_A. The sequence continues at coordinate 2,919 of JBOFYP010000006.1, read as the reverse complement.
TAATTCCAAAGAGAAGAAGAGAGATTGGTATCAGTTTAGCTGAAACAATTCAATCTGAACTAATCTCTATTAAAGATATAACTAAAAAATTAAGCAATGCAAATATTGAAATACAGATGGAAAATGTTATAGAAGAAATTTTAGAACAAAAACTTGCATCTGAAATAACATCTAAATTTCCAATGTTAGCTATGTTTTTAAATGAATCAACTCTAAATAAAATTAAAGATATAATAAAATCTTCTATAATGGAAAATAAAGATAAAATTATTAAAATGTTATTTCAAGCTTTGGAAAAAAATGTAGATTTTAAAGAGATTATAGTTGAGAAAGTTGATGCATTTTCATTGGAAGAACTTGAAAGAATAGTATTTTCATTAGCAAAAAAAGAGTTGAAACATATAGAAGTTGTAGGTGCAATCTTAGGTGGGCTTATTGGAATAGTGCAATTTGCAGTAACAATGTTTATTTAAGGAGAAATAATGAATAGAATAGTTTCTAGCGAAGAATTAGAGCATGAGGGTGAGATTCAAAAGAATTTAAGACCAAAACGTTTAGTTGAGTATATAGGCCAAGATTCTTTAAAAGAAAAAATGGAAATATTTATGGAAGCTGCTAAAAGAAGAGGAAGTTGTATAGATCATGTACTTTTATACGGGCCACCAGGATTAGGAAAAACAACTTTAGCTGGTGTAATAGCAACTGAAATGGGTGTTAATTTGAAAATAACATCAGGACCAATATTAGACAAAGCTGGAGATCTTGCTGCTATATTAACTTCATTAGAAGAAAATGATATTTTGTTTATAGATGAGATACATAGATTGAATACTTCTGTTGAAGAAATTTTATACCCAGCTATGGAAGATGGTGAATTAGATATTATAATAGGTAAAGGCCCATCTGCAAGATCAATAAGAATTGAGCTACCCCCATTTACATTGATTGGAGCAACAACAAGAGCAGGACTTTTAAGCTCACCTCTCAGAGATAGATTTGGAGTAGTTCACAGGATGGATTATTATAGAGAAGATGAACTTGAAGGAATAGTAAAAAGAGGTGGAAATCTTTTAGGAATTAAAGTTGAAGAGGAAGGTGCAAAAGAGATTGCATTAAGAAGTAGAGGAACTCCAAGAATAGCAAATCGTCTTTTAAAAAGAGTTAGGGATTACTGTGAAATAAAAGGAAATGGAGTTGTAGATTTTAATAGCACAATAAAAGCTTTGAAAATTTTAGGTGTAGATAAACTAGGACTAGATGAGTTAGATAGAGATATAATAAAATCCATTATAAATAACTATGCAGGTGGCCCAGTTGGAGTTGAAACATTAGCACTTATGTTAGGAGAAGATAGAAGAACAATAGAGGAAGTCTATGAACCTTATTTAGTTAAAATTGGCTATATAAAAAGAACTAGTCGTGGTAGAATGGTTACAGAAAAAGCTTATAATCATTTTGAGACAAAGGAGTAAATAGGATGAAAATAAGTACAAAAGTTAGATATGGTGTAAAAGCATTAGTATATATAGCCGAATCTTCTGAAGCAGGAAAATTAGCTAGAATAAAAGAGATATCAGAATCAGAGAATATATCAGTTCAATATTTAGAGCAAATCTTATTTAAATTAAAAAATGTAAATATAATTCAAGGAAAAAGAGGACCAAACGGTGGTTACAAACTTTCGGTAAATCCAAATGACATAACACTGCATGAATTATATAAAATTTTAGATGAAGAAGTTAGAGTTATTGATTGTAACGAAAATAGTAAAAGTAAAAGTTGTTCAAATAAAGATGATGAGTGCTCAACTACTTGTATTTGGAGTAAGTTAGATGTAGCAATGACTAAAATTTTAGAAGATACAACATTAGCAGAATTAATAAAAAATAAGGATATGATATAGGAGTTTATAATGATAAGTGTTATAATATCTAAAGAAAATATAGCGAATGAAATAATAGAAATTGTAGATAAAAATGATATAAATCACTTGAAAAATGCTTTTAGAGTAAAAGAGGGTGAAGTTATAAGAGCTGTGGATGGAGAATATGAATATATTTGTGAAGTTTTATCGATAGAAAAAAAAATAATTGAGCTAAAGATAATGCAAAAAAACGAAGACATATTTTCTTCTGAAGTAGAAATAGATGCAGCAATAGGTATTTTAAAAAATGATAAAATGGATTTAACAATTCAAAAATTAACAGAAATTGGAGTGACAAGAATTATTCCATTGTTAACAAAAAGAGGAATTGCTAAAATAACAGAGAAAAAAGATAAATGGGATTTAATTGTAAAAGAAGCAACAAAACAATGTCAAGCTGTGAAATTAGTTCAAATACAAGAGCCTAAAAAATTACAAGATTTAAAATTTGAAGAATATAACTTAGCTATAGTACCTTATGAATGTGAAGGTGAAAATAGTTTAAGAAATATTTTAAATAATTTTAAAACAAAACCAAAAAAAGTTTTATATATAATAGGACCAGAAGGTGGATTTGAAAAAGAGGAAATTGATTTTTTAATAGAAAAAAGAGTAATCCCAGTTTCTTTAGGCAAAAGAATATTAAGAGCTGAAACAGCCTCGATTATAGTAGGAGGAATATTAGTAAATGAGTATTGAAAATAAAAAGGTTGCATTTTATACTTTAGGTTGTAAAGTTAACCAATATGAAAGTGAAAGTTTAAAAAATCAACTAGTAAAAATTGGTTATGAAGAGGAGCAGTTTGAAAATAAAGCTGATATTTACATTGTAAATTCTTGTACTGTAACTAGTGTTGCTGATAAAAAAACAAGAAATGTATTAAGAAGAGCAAAAAAAATGAATCCAAACTCAATTGTTATTGTAACAGGATGTTATGCTCAAACGAATTCAAAAGAGTTATTAGAAATTGAAGAGATTGATTTTGTTGTTGGAA
>JBOFYP010000005.1:0-4221 GCA_051654725.1 Cetobacterium sp. | reverse complement strand
CCATATTCACTCCAGAAGTCCCAACCTCCTCTTATGTTGATATATCCCCAAGGGTTTGCAACAACTGGTACAATTTCTTCCATTATAACAGGCTCATTAACTACCTCTTTAGAGCTAGTAACTGGTGCTACCACCTCTTTGGCCTGAGCAACAGCTGCAAAGGCAAATAAAGAACATGCTAAAAGTGCTAACTTTTTCATAAAATAAACCTCCTCGTTTGATAAGTTTCATAGTAATTTGAGAAAGAATTAATAAGTTCTTTTCGTCTCATGAATATATATACCGATAAAAATATTTTTTCTTTTTTTATTGTAATAATTTTTTAATAATTTTGTAATAGAAAATAACTTATGATATAATTTTTATAAGAAAGAAGAAGATTTTGATAGGAAGTGAAATATGGAAAATTATAAAGAGATTATAGAGATAAACGTAGATGTAAAAGATAAAGGTAAAAGATTAGATGCATATTTAAGTGAATATTTTGAAGATGCAACAAGAAATTATATTCAAAAATTAATTGATAATGAAAATGTTTCAATAAGTAATAAAGAGAAAATAAAAAGTGGAACAAAATTGAAAGGGAAAGAGTTAGTCGTTGTAAAAATACCACAAGATGAGATGCTAGAAGTTTTGGCAGAGGATATTCCTATAGATATAGTTTATGAAGATTCAGATCTTGTAATTATAAATAAAGATGCAGGAGTGATAGTTCATCCAGCACAAGGATTCTACACTGGAACTCTTGTAAATGCAGTACTTTATCATATTAAAGATTTATCAACAATAAATGGAGTTATAAGACCAGGAATTGTTCATAGACTAGATAAGGATACAACAGGATTGATAGTTATAGCTAAAAATGATATAGCCCATGTAAGATTAACTAATATGTTTAAAGATAAGACAATAGAAAAAAGATATATCTGTATTTGTAAAGGTAATTTTAGGAATGAAAAAGGAAGAATAGAAACTTTAATTGGAAGAGACCCAAAAGATAGAAAAAAAATGGCAGTTGTTTTTGAAAATGGAAAATCAGCTGTAACAAATTATGAAGTTATAGATAGAGTAGAAGGGTTTTCACTAGTTGAAGTTGGGATAGAAACAGGAAGAACTCATCAAATAAGAGTCCACATGAAAAGTTTAAATCATCCAATATTGGGAGATACAACTTATGGACATCCATCAGATTTAGCTAAGCGTCAAATGTTACACTCTTATTATTTAAAATTTAATCATCCAAGAACAGGAGAGGAAAAAATAATATTAGGAGAATTAAAAGAGGATTTTAAAAACTTGGCAAAAAGATTAAAATTAGATTTAACTAAAATTATAAGATTAGCAGAATAATAAAGGAAAAAAGAAAACTACGAGTAAAAAAAATATGAATGTTGGAGAAAATTATGGAGATAAAAAATTTGATGTATCTATTTGATATTGAAAATGGTGATATCATAGGTGTTGATGAAGCTGGAAGAGGTCCATTAGCTGGTCCTGTTGTTGCAGCAGCAGCTAAATTAAAAAAATATGATGAAAAATTAGATAGAATAAATGATTCTAAAAAATTAACAGAAAAATCTAGGGATGAGTTATTTCCTATTGTATTAGAAAATTTTGATGTTGGAGTAGGAATAGCAACAGTAGAAGAGATAGATGAGATAAATATTTTAAATGCAACTTTTTTAGCTATGAGAAGAGCAATCGAAGAGTTAGATAAAAAAGTTAGTTATGAAAAAGTTTTAGTAGATGGAAATCATAAAATAAGAGAATTCGAAAAGAATCAATCTCCAATAGTAAAAGGTGATTCTAAAAGTTTATCAATAGCAGCAGCTTCAATAATAGCTAAAGTTACAAGAGATAAGATGATGATAGAGGTTTCAGAAAAGTATCCAGAATATTTATTCCAGAAACATAAAGGATATGGTACAGTAGTTCATCGTACAGCTATTTTAGAAAAAGGAGTAGTACCTGGAGTTCATAGAAGAAGCTTCTTAAAGAAAATTTTAGGAGAGTAAATTATGAATAAAAGAAACAAGGGTAAAGAGTATGAAGAAAAAGCAAAGCAATATTTAGAAAGCTTAGACATAAAAATTTTGAGTATGAACTATGAAGGGTCTTTTGGTGAAATTGACATTATTGGATACGACAAAAATACCCTTGTTTTTTTTGAGGTGAAATATAGAAAAAATAATCTATTTGGTTCTCCACAAGAGGCGATAGATAGAAGAAAAATGAACAAAATTTATATAACGGCAAAAGAGTTTATAAGAAAAAATAGGCTAGATGATGAAAAAATCCGATTTGATGCAGTAACTTTTTTAGGTGAAGAGGTAGAATGGCTCAAAAATATTTTTTGGGGTGATGAACTTGGAATATAAATGTTTAAAATGTGGAAGTGATAGACATATAGTTAAAACAGCAGTTATACCAGAAAAAAACTTGGGATTAAAAATAGAAATTGGAACCTATTATATAAAAACTTGTATTGATTGTGGCTATACAGAATTTTATGCAGCAAAGATAGTTGATAAAGAGTTTCAAAAAAATAAAAAAGTGAAAAGATATGCTAAAGCAACTCCTTAGAAAAATTTTATTTGATAACAGCTGCTCTTTATGTAAAGATAGATTAAAAGGAGATAGTTATATCTGCTTAAAATGTCATCACAAATTAGAGCAGATGAGCTTTTTGAAAAATTGGGATCATTTCTATTTTTTATATTATTACTCAGATATAAAAAACATGATTTTTGATTTTAAATTCAAAAACAGAAAAGATATGTCTAAAAATTTAAAAAAATATGTTGAACCATCAATAAAAAAAATAGTTATTGATGAGGAGATAGATGTAATAATTTCAACGCCTGTTAGCAAATCTAGATTTTTAGAGAGAGGGTATAATCAAGTAGATGAACTATTAATAGCTTCAAATATAAAATTTGATAAGATTAAAAGAGTGAAAAATACAAAATATATGTATAAAATTAAAGCGAGTAATGAGAGAGAGAAAAATGTAAAAAATGCATTTAATATTGAACAAGATTACTCAGGAAAAAATATATTGATAGTTGATGACATTGTAACTACAGGTTCAACTTTAAGAGAGCTGGAGAGGGAGCTTAGGGAAAAGCATAGAGTAGAAAAAATTGTCTTTTTTACACTCGCTGCAGTTAGGAAATACTTTAAATGATTTAAATGACAATTTAAGGATGTGGAAAATGGATATTTATATAAATGGTCAAAAAATAGATTTAGGGATAAGAACAACAAAACTTTTAAATGTTTTAGAGAGATTAGAAGCAAACGTTGTAAAGCAAGGTGAAGTAATTGTTGAGTTAAAACTAGATGGAGAAAAAGTAGATGGGAAATCATTACCTTTAAATAAAAAAATAAAAGTTTTAGAGCTAACAACACGTTCTCATAGAGAGATATTAATAGAATCTCTATATTTATTAGAAATGTATACAAATAGATTTTTTGAAAATTTTGATGAACTTTCAGAAGACCCAGAAGATATAACAAGAATAGTTGATATGGTTAGTTATATTGAATGGGCTTTAGGAATAGTACTTTCACTGAAAGAAGCTACAGCTATAGGACTTATATATTCTGATTATAGTGAATATGCTGCAGAATTTAAAAAGTATGCAGAAGAAGTGTTTGATGCATTCAAAAAACAGGAGTTTGGAGATGTGGTTGAAATTTTAGACGGAGCTATGATTCCGTTAGTGGAAGACCTAATTTTAAATTCAAAAGATTATTTGAAAGAAGCATTAAAAGAAGAGGGGAAAAAGAAATTCCTTAATTAGAGAAAAAAGTACTCAAAATAGGATGAAAATATAGACACTATGTTCCGTGTTAAAAACACAGAAATTGTGTTATTATAAACTGAAAATAAATAAAAATTCGGAGGGAGAAAATTATGAGAAAAACTATAATTGCAGGAAACTGGAAAATGAATAAAACAGTAGCAGAAACTAAAGCTACTTTAACTGAATTAAAAGAGTTAACAAAAGGATTAGAGGGAGTAGAAATCGTTATCGGAGCTCCATTCACAGCTTTAGAATCGGCAGTAAAAACTGTAGAGGGTTCAAATGTAGCTATAGCTGCACAAAATATGCATACTAAAGATTCTGGTGCTTACACTGGTGAAGTTTCTCCAGTAATGTTAAAAGAAATCGGAGTTAAATATGTAATATTAGGACATTCAGAGAGAAGAGAATA
>JBOFYP010000004.1:0-11759 GCA_051654725.1 Cetobacterium sp. | reverse complement strand
TAATGATCAGAAAAGTTTAGAAAGAGTAAATTTAGTTAATTTATATATAAATCAAAGTGATTCAAAAAAATTAAATTTTTATGAGTTATTAGAAAAATTAAAAGAAAAAACAGAATATAATATATTCATAGAAAATTATGAAATATTACAATATAAATTTGAGGGTGCTATTTTAAGAGAAAGAGATAAAGAATTAAGTTTAAAAGAGTTGTATAATAAAATAGATGATATTTCAATAAAAATAGATGTTTTTAAAAGTGAAAATGATATTGGCAAAATAAAAAAGTGTAATTCTAAAAATGGAATTAACTATGAAAATGTATCTCAAATAAGAGAAGGAGATTATATTATTCACGAAAATTATGGTGTTGGTATATTTTTAGGCATTGATCAAATAAATGGAGATGAGTATTTAGCTATAAAATATGCTGATGAAGATAAATTATTTGTTCCAATAGAAAGTTTAAATAAAATTGAAAAGTTTTTAACTAGCTCTGGAAAAGTTCCAGAACTATATAATTTAGGAAGAAAAGGTTTTAAAAAAAGAAGAGAAAAATTAGAAGAGGATATGCTAAAATTTGCAAAAGAGATTGTTCAAATTCAAGCAAGGAGATCTTTAAAAAATGGATATAAATTTTCAGCAGATACAGTATGGCAAGAAGAGTTTGAAGAACAGTTTTCTTATATAGAAACTAGAGATCAAAAAAATGCAATAGAAGATGTTAAAAGAGATATGGAATCATCTAAAGTTATGGATAGAATAGTATGTGGAGATGTTGGATATGGAAAAACAGAAGTAGCAATAAGGTCTACATTTAAATGTGTCATGGATGGAAAACAAGCTTTAATAATAGCTCCAACAACAGTTCTAGCCCAGCAGCATTTTGATGTATTCAAAGAAAGATATAAAGATTATCCTATTACTTTAGAGCTTTTAAGCCGTGCTGTTTCTGATAAAGATCAAAAAGATACTATTCAAAAATTTGAAAAAGGAAGTATAGACATAATAATTGGAACTCATAGAGTTTTATCGGGAGATTTAAAACCTAAAAATTTAGGATTAATAATTGTAGATGAAGAACAAAAATTTGGAGTTAAAGATAAAGAAAAATTAAAAAAAATAAAACACAATATAGATATGTTGACATTAACAGCTACTCCAATTCCAAGAACTTTAAATTATGCACTTTTGGGAATTAGAGATTTATCAGTTATAGAAACTCCACCATCAGGAAGATTGCCTATAGAAACTATATTTTTATCAAATCCTCAAAAAGATATAAAAGAAGCTGTTATGAAAGAGATAAGTAGAGAAGGACAAGTTTTTTATATTTTTAATAGAGTTAAAAGAATTGAAGATAAATTAGCCCAATTAAAAAAGATACTTCCGAAATTTGTAACGATAGATTATATCCATGGCCAAATGTTACCTAAAGAGATAAAAGAAAAATTGAAAAATTTCCAAAATGGTAATATAGATGTATTGTTGAGTACAACAATTATAGAAAATGGAATTGATATAGAAAATGCAAATACAATTATAATAGAAGGAATTGATAAATTAGGACTTTCACAAATATATCAATTAAGAGGACGTGTTGGAAGAGGTAAAAGAAAAGGTTTTTGCTATTTAGTTTTGGATACTGAAAAAAAGATAAGCAAAAAAGCCGCTGAAAGAAATGATACATTGAAAGAACTCGGAGATTTCGGAGGTGGATTCAAACTTTCCTTAGAAGATATGAAAATAAGAGGTGCTGGAGAGATATTAGGGGATAAACAGCACGGAGCTTTGGAAATGTTTGGATATAATCTTTATACAAAGCTTTTACAAGAGGAAATTTCTAAGATAAAAGGAGATTATAAAGAGGAGTTTGAAACTAAAATAGATTTAAAAGAGGAAGCATATATTTCTAAAGATTATATTGAAAATGATGAAAGATTAGTTATTTATAGAAGGTTAATAAATATTAAAAACGCTACATCTTTAAAAGAGTTAAAAATTGAAATAGCTGATCGTTTTGGTTTTTTACCAAAAGAAACAAATAACCTTTTTAAATATTTAGAAGTTAAATTATTAGCTGAAGAGTTAAAAATAAAAGAGATAAAAAAATTGAATGATGAATATTTTTATAAATTCGACAACAAGTATGTTAATTTTGAGAAGTTAATGAAAATCATCAACAAAAAAGAAGCTAGATATTCACAAAAAGATGATGGTATTTATTCAAATAAAGATATACTAGATTTTTTAAATTGGTATAAAGAGGAGGAAAAATAAAATGCATAAATTAGATGAATTTGTTCAATTAATAAAAAAGTTAAGATCCAAAGATGGATGTCCTTGGGATAAAGAGCAAACATTAGAAACTTTAAAACCACACTTACTAGAAGAGACTTATGAAGTACTAGAAGCTATGGATATTGGTGGTGATTCATTAAAAGGTGAGTTGGGAGATTTGTTATTACAAATAGTTTTTCAGAGTAATATTTCAGAAGAAAAAGGCGAATTTTCTATTGGTGATGTAATAGAAAGTATTTCAGAAAAAATGATAAGAAGGCATCCACATGTATTTGGAGAACTAGAAGGTGTTAAAACTTCAGATGAGGTTTTAATAAATTGGGAAAAAATCAAAAAAGAAGAAAAGGAACATGCTGACAGACAATCTATTTTAGATGGCATTCCAAAAGGAATTCCAGCCTTAATAAAAGCTGAAAAAATACAGAAAAAAGTTTCTAAAATCGGTTTTGATTGGTCTGAAATAAAGAGTGTTATTGATAAAGTAGAGGAAGAGATAGAGGAATTAAAAGTAGAAATTAAATCAAAAGATAATCAAAGAATAGAAGAAGAGCTCGGAGATTTATTATTTTCGATAGTAAATTTATCAAGACATTTAAAAATAAATCCAGAGCTTTGTTTAAATAAAGCTTCTAAAAAATTTGAAGAAAGATTTAGATATGTTGAACAAAAATGTGATTTTAAAAATACAAATTTAAAAGAGATGGATGAAGCTTGGAATGAAGCTAAAAAAATAAAATAGTTTTTTGACTATTGACTTATCAGAAAAATAAGGTATATATAATACTACGTAAAAGGATGGAAAGAAATGAGATTAGATAAATATTTAAAAGTAAGTAGAATAATTAAAAGAAGAACAATAGCTAAAATAGTAATAGATGGTGGTAAAGCAAAATTAAATGGAAAAGTAGTTAAGGCAAGTACAGAAGTTAAAGTAGGAATGGAACTAGAACTCGAATATTTTAGCAGATATTTTAAATTCAAAATATTAGAAGTACCAGAGGGAAATGTTTCTAAAAGCAAAACGTCAGAGTTAGTAGAGTTGATAGATAGTAAAGGTATAATAATTGATTTAGATGGTGAGGAGGATATATTTTAATGAAAGAATATAATCTAAAATCAAATGCTAAAATAAATATAGGGTTAAATATAGTTGGAGTTTTAGAAAATGGATATCATCTTTTGGATATGACAATGTTACCAATTAGCTTATCAGATAATTTAAATATAAAAATTACAGATGAAGTTGGATCTTTAAAAATAAAAACAAATAAAAAGGATATTCCAACTGATGAGAGTAATATTTTATATAAAATATATAAAGCTTTCTATAAAAAAATTAATCAAAAAGGATTAAAAATAGAAGTTTTCTTAGAGAAGAAAATTCCACACGAAGCAGGTTTAGGTGGAGGAAGTTCTAATGGAGCAACTTTTTTAAATTTTTTAAATGAACATCATAAAAATATACTCACTTTTGAGGAATTAATTGATTTTGGGAAAAAAATAGGAGCAGATATACCATTTTTTATATTAAATATGCCTTGTAGAGTAAAAGGTATTGGTGAAAAACTAGAGAAGATTGAAAATAATTTAAAAACATCAATTGTTTTAATAAAACCAAATTTTGGAGTATCTACAGTCGAAGCTTATAAGCAAATAAAAAATATAAAAAATCCAAAAATGGCAAACATAGATAATATATTAAATGGATTAAAAATGAATGATTTAGATTTAGTCCAAAAGGAGATTCAAAATAACTTAGAAGAAGCTCTTTTACAATCAAATACAGAATTAAAAGAGTTTAAATATAAATTGTCAAAAGTAACAAATATGAAATTCTTTATGTCTGGAAGTGGAAGTGCATATTATGCATTTTTAAAAAAGGATATTGATGAAAAAGTTAGTAATTTAAAATACAGCTTTAAAGATTGCGAAATAATAATTTGCGATTTTAAATAAAACTACTAAAACATAAGGAAGGTGCATTAAGAATGAAAATTACAGATGTAAGATTAAGAACAGTAAAAAATGAGAATGAACTTAAATTAAAAGCTTATGCAGATGTTACTTTTGAAGAGTGCTTTGTAATTCACGGATTGAAAGTTATTGATGGACAAAAAGGAATGTTTGTAGCAATGCCTTCAAGAAAGATGCCAGATGGAGAATATAAAGATATAGCTCATCCAATAACACCAGAACTTAGAAAAGATATCACAGATTCAGTAATTGAAAAATATAAAGAAGTTATGGCGCAAGAACCTTCAGTAGAAGTTGAAGAAATATCTGAAGTTGTAGAAGCTTAAAAAAATATTGACAAAGTGAAAAAAATATGGTATTATTTTAAAGCTGTTGGGGTGTCGCCAAGCGGTAAGGCAACGGACTTTGACTCCGTCATGCGTTGGTTCGAATCCAGCCACCCCAGCCATTAAATAGTATTTAATAGGAACTTAATAGTTCCTTTTTTTTTATTTATATATTTTTATGTAAATATAAATAAAAGTAATAAAAAAAAGCCATGTCATTTGAACTTAAATTTCAAATGACATGGCTTTCTTATTTGTTTAGAAGAATAATCCAGCAATAACTCCATTAAGAAGAGATGCAAGGAAACCACCTAAAACAGCTCTCATACCAACTTGAGCAATTTCACTTCTTCTATTAGGGGCAATAGCACCTAAAGCTCCAATTTGAAGTCCTAGTGATGCTACATTAGCAAAACCAAGAAGAGCAAAACTCATTATAGCTATTGTCTTCTCAGAAAGACCAGCTAGATTTTTTGTAAAATCTACATAAGCAACAAATTCATTAAGAACCATTTTTTGTCCTAATAAACTACCAGTATAAACAGCTTCTGCCCATGGTATACCCATTGCATATGTTATAGGTGCAAATAGATATCCTAAAATTATTTGAAGAGTAATAGTAATACCAAATAAATCTCCAATACTACCTAAAATCATATTAACTAATGAAACTAAAGCAATGAAAGATATTAAGATAGCACCAATTATAAGAGCTATATTCATACCATCTATAGTACCTTTAGCAGCAGCTTCAATAACGTTAACAGAGTCACTTTTTGTGAATTCAATTTTTTCCTCTTCAGAATCTGCTTCAGTTTCAGGCATTATTAATTTAGCGAAAACTAAACCACTAGGTGCAGCCATAAATGAACCAGCAATTAAATATTTCATAGGTACTCCAAGAGCAGCGTAAGCAGCTAATGTAGAACCAGAAACAGATGCAACCCCACAAGTTAAAACAGCAAACAATTGAGATCTACTTAGGTTTGCAATGTAAGGCTTAATTACTAATGGAGCTTCAGTTTGTCCTAAAAAAATATTGGCAGCAGCAGAAACAGATTCAGCATCTTTTGTTCCTAAAAGCTTAGAAATTCCTCCACCAATATATTTTATAACTAATTGCATAAGTCCAATATGATATAAAACTGAGATTAATGCTCCAAAGAAAACAATAAGTGGTAAAACATTAAAAGCAAAAACGAAACCGATATTAGTTCCAGGTCCATAAAGTCCACCAAAAACAAACTGTATTCCCTCATTAGCTTGTGCAATAACTTTGTTAAAACCATTTGAAACTGATTCTAGAACAAAAGCTCCAGCAGCAGTTTTCATAACTAAAAAAGCAAAAACGAATTGAAGAGCAAATCCAGATACTATAGTTCTCCATTTGATGTTTTTTCTATCATAAGATAGAAGATAACCTAAAAATAAAATTGCAAAAATTCCGAATATACTTCTCAGTATAGACACATTACCAGCTCCTCTATAATCATATTATTATTTTGATAATACTACCAAAAATTACTTTATCCTTTTAATTATATTCTAAAATATAAAATATCCATAGGACAAGTTGCCTAGTAAAAAATAAATTAAAATTAAAATTATAAAATAAAAGCATAAATAAAAATATTATATTTTATAAATGTAACAAAAAAATCATAAATAAAACTAAAAGTATAAAAAAAAACATAAAAAACTAAAATGCACACTTTTTTATATGTTTAAATAAAAATGTTATATTCAATATTAATAATAAAAAAATAAGATTTATTTTGTTTTTTAAGATTTAAAATCAAACCAATTGTATTTATATTGAAAAATTAAAAAAATAAAGTAAAAATATATAAGTGTGCTGTTTTTTAAGCTTGTTTATGATGGCATACACCTATAAAATTATAGAAATAAACTTAGTTTTATGGTAAAATGTATAATAAAGTAAAAATATTTTAAGTGTGTTTTAAACACTTAAAAAAATCAAAAAAAGATGGAGGTGAATATGTTATCAGAATGAATTTTATTTTGATAACTAATAAGAATGCAAGAGATAAAAATTTCGACTGAATATATTAAATTAGACCAATTTCTTAAGTTTACAGGAGAGCTAGAAACTGGTGGGCAAGCAAAAGAACTTATTTTAGATGGTCAAGTTAAAGTAAATGGAGAGATAGAAGAAAGACGTGGAAAGAAACTTTATCCAGGATATAAAGTAGAATTTTTAGGATTACAGTTTATAGTAGCTTAATGTTAACTATGGTTTTGAGGTGATAAACAGATTGGAAATTCTTGAAATGAATTACATAAACTTTAGAAATCTTGAAGATAGAAATATACAATTTTCTCCAAGATTTAATCTATTTTTTGGAAAAAACGGCCAAGGTAAAACAAGCATATTAGAAGCTATTTATTTTAGTGCAACTGGAAAAAGTTTTAGAACCTCAAAAAATATAGAATTAATAAAGTACAATAAAGAAAAAATGGGAAGTTATGTTTCTTATAGAGATTTAATTTCAGAAAAAACATTAAGTGTTAAAACTGATAAAAAAAATAAAGAATATAAATACAATAATAAAAAAATATTATTTGATCAATTTTATGGAAAATTGAATATAATTACGTTTATTCCAGAAGATATAGAGTTGATAGTAGGTAGTCCAAGTTTTAGAAGGACTTTTTTTGATGGTGAAATAGCTCAAAGTAATTATGAATATTTTAAAAGTATAAAAGATTATAATAAAATTTTAAAAATTCGTAATAAATATTTAAAAGAAAAAAAAACAAATGAGATTATCTATTCTATTTATGAAGAAGAATTTATTAAATTAGCTTCAAAAATAATTTTAAAAAGAATAGAATATGTAAAAAATATATCAATATTATTGAATTTAAATTATAGAAAACTTTTTGATGATAAAAAAGAACTAAATTTAAAGTATGAAAGTTTTATTGGCGAATTTAAGGGAATGACTCTAAGAGATATAGAAGAAAAAATAAAAGAAAAAATAGAAGAAGTAAAGTTTCAAGAGTTGAGATATGGATATTCTTTAGTAGGTCCACAAAGAGATGAATTTAAATTTATTTTAAATGGAAAAGAAGCTAAATCATACTCATCTCAAGGTGAAAAAAAATCTATAATTTTTTCTTTAAAACTTTCAGAAATAGATATGGTTATAAAAGAAAAACGAGAAACACCAATTTTTTTGATAGACGATATATCATCATATTTTGATTCTATAAGAAAAGATAGTATAGTAAATTATTTAAAAAAAAGAGAGCTTCAAGTGTTTATAAGCTCAACATCAAGCTTAAATATAGAATCGAAAAACTTTAGAATTGATAAAGGGGAGATTCAAGATGGGTATTCTGAATGTCAGTGAAGCAGTAGAAGAAGCCATTTTTAAAAGCAGCAAATTAAAAGAAGGAATTATAAGAGGGAATTGGGAAAAAATTGTAGACAAACTTTCTAGTAAAAGTGAACCTCTTTGGATAAAAGAGGGAACTTTATATGTTTCGGTAGAAGATAGTATTTATCTTCATCATATGTCTATGAGTAAGAGTAATTATTTAAAAAAAATTTTAAAAATTTTAAAAATGGAATATGTAAAAGATATAAGATTTCGAATATCTAAAGTTCAAGCTTCTAACTATTTAGTAGATTTTCCAATAGAGATAGTAAAAGAAAAATCTGAAAAATTTATTTCAGAATTAAAAGAGTTGACTTTAGAGCAAAAAATAGATATTTTAAAAAAAAAGGCAAAAGCTAGAGAACAAGCCTTAGAATTAAAAGGATATAAGAAGTGTGATATTTGTGGAATAATGTTTTTAGGAGAAGCAGAGACATGCAAGCTTTGTTCTTTAAAAGATATTAAAGATAAGGTATTGGAGGATAAAAATGACAGCAAATAATTATCAAGCAGAGAATATTACAGTTTTAGAAGGTTTAGAAGCTGTAAGAAAAAGACCTGGAATGTATATAGGAACAACTTCAGAGAGAGGATTACACCATTTAGTTTGGGAAATTGTAGATAACTCTGTGGATGAAGCATTAGCAGGATTTGCAAACAAAATAGAGGTTTCAATATTACCAGATAATATAATAGAAGTAACAGATAATGGAAGAGGAATTCCAGTAGATATCCATCCTAAATACGGTAAGTCAGCTTTAGAAATAGTACTTACAGTACTTCATGCTGGTGGAAAATTTGAAAATAATAACTATAAAGTTTCAGGAGGTCTTCATGGAGTAGGAGTATCTGTAGTAAATGCTCTTTCTGAGTGGACAGAAGTAACAGTTAGAAAATTTGGAAAGCTATATTATCAAAAGTATAATAGAGGAGTTCCAGAAAAAGATGTAGCAGAGATAGGAGTATCAGAAAGCTCAGGAACAACTGTTAGATTTAAAGCAGACCATGAAATATTTGAAACTTTAGTTTATAGTTTCTCAACATTAGAAACTAGATTAAAAGAGTTAGCTTACTTAAATAAAGGATTAAAGATAGTTTTATCTGATTTAAGAAAAGAAACTCCAAAAGTTGTTGATTTAGAGTTTGGCGGAGGAATCTTAGACTATATAAAAGAGATAGAAAAAGATAGTACACCAATAATAAAAACCCCTTTCTATATGAGTGGAGAAGTTGATGATGTTTCAGTAGAAATAGCTATGACATATAACACAAATCAAAGAGAGACAATTTATTCTTTTGTTAATAATATAAATACTCACGAAGGTGGAACTCACGTAAGTGGATTTAGAACAGCTTTAACAAGAATAGTAAATGATCTAGGAAAAACAACAGGACTTATAAAAGATAAAGATGGAAAACTTCAAGGTTCTGATATAAGAGAGGGATTAACAGCGATAGTTTCTATAAAAGTTCCTCAACCTCAATTTGAAGGTCAAACTAAAACAAAATTAGGAAATAGTGAAGTAACTGGAATAGTTTCAACAGTTGCAGGATCACAAATAAAGATGTATCTTGAGGATGCACCAAACGATTTAAAAATAATAATAGAAAAAATACTAAATTCAAAAAGAGCTAGAGAAGCAGCTCAAAGAGCTAGAGAGCTAGTTCTTAGAAAATCAGCACTAGATATCGGTTCTTTACCTGGAAAATTAGCTGATTGCTCTTCAAAGAATGCTGATGAATGTGAAGTTTATATAGTAGAAGGAGATTCAGCTGGTGGATCAGCAAAGCAAGGAAGAAACAGATCATTCCAAGCTATTTTACCACTTAGAGGAAAGATAATAAATGTTGAAAAGTCAGGATTACATAGAGCTTTAGAAAATACAGAGATTAGAGCTTTAGTTACTGCATTTGGAACAAGTATTGGAGATAATTTTAATATCGAAAAATTAAGATATGGAAAAATAATAATAATGACCGATGCTGACGTTGATGGAGCACATATAAGAACATTAATTTTAACATTCTTCTATAGATACATGGTAGATTTAATTCATAATGGAAATATCTATATAGCTCAACCACCACTATTTAAAATAACTCAAGGAAGAACTATAACATATGCGTATAGTGATAGACAGTTAAAAGAGATGTTAGGTAATCTTGAAGGTGAAGATAGAAAATATAGTCTTCAAAGATATAAAGGTCTAGGAGAGATGAACCCAGAGCAATTATGGGAAACAACTATGGATCCAGATACAAGAACTCTATTAAAAGTTAGTATAGATGATGCTAGAGAAGCAGATATATTATTTGATAAGCTTATGGGAGATAAAGTAGAACCTAGAAAAGAGTTTATCGAAGAGCATGCAGAATTTGTAAAAAATCTTGATATATAAGAATATAAAACAGCGATAAGAAAGAATGTTCTAGGAGGAAAAGAATGTCTAATGTAAATAATAGATATATAGAGGAAGAGTTGAAACAATCCTATCTAGATTACTCTATGAGTGTAATAGTTAGTAGAGCTTTACCAGATGTAAGAGATGGGTTAAAACCAGTTCATAGAAGAATTTTATTTGCTATGAATGAAATGGGAATGACAAGTGATAAGCCATACAAAAAATCAGCAAGAATAGTTGGAGAAGTTTTAGGAAAATATCATCCACACGGAGATTCAGCTGTATATAATACAATGGTTAGAATGGCTCAAAGTTTTGCTTATAGATATGAATTAGTAGATGGACATGGAAACTTTGGTTCTATAGATGGAGACTCAGCAGCAGCAATGAGATATACTGAAGCTAGAATGTCTAAAATCAGTAATGAACTTTTAGAAGATATAGATAAAGATACAATTGATTATAGAAAAAACTTTGATGATTCATTAGATGAACCAATTGTATTACCTGCAAAATTACCAAATCTTTTGTTAAATGGAGCTACAGGAATAGCAGTAGGAATGGCTACAAATATTCCGCCACATAATTTAGGAGAAGTAGTAGATGGAATTTTAGCTTTAATTGAAAATAGAGATATAACTCCAGTAGAGTTAATGCAACATATAAAAGGTCCTGATTTTCCAACTGGTGGAATAATAGATGGTGAAACTGGAATATATGATGCATATACAACTGGAAGAGGAAGAGTTAGAGTTAGAGGAAAAGTTGAGATAGAAGAAACAAAAGCTGGAAGACAAAGCATAATAATAAATGAGATTCCTTATCAATTAAATAAATCTTCTTTAATTGAAAAAATTGCTAATTTAGTAAAAGAGAAAAAAATAGTAGGAATATCTGACTTAAGAGATGAATCAGACAGAGATGGAATTAGAGTTGTAATTGAATTAAAAAAAGGTGAAGAGCCTGAATTAATACTTAACTCTCTTTATAAATATACAGAGCTTCAAACAACATTTGGAATAATAATGTTAGCATTAGTAAATAATGTTCCTAGGGTTTTAAATTTAAGAGAAGTTTTAAATGAATATTTAAAACATAGATTTGAAGTAGTTACAAGAAGAACAAAATACAATTTAGCTAAAGCTGAAAGAAGAGCTCATTTATTAAAAGGATTTATAATCGCTTTAGAAAATATAGATAGAGTTATTCAAATTGTAAGAGGTTCAAATGATGGTACTGAAGCTAGATTATCTTTAATAGATAAATATGGTTTTACAGAAGAACAATCTAAAGCAATTTTAGATATGAAATTACAAAGATTAACAGGTCTTGAAAGAGATAAAATTGATAAAGA
>JBOFYP010000003.1:0-1350 GCA_051654725.1 Cetobacterium sp. | reverse complement strand
AAGCTTTAAATGACAATAGAGGAATTACAAAAAAATATGAAACTTTAACATCTGAAGAGATTTTAAAGTTAAAATTAAAAGAATCTGAAGAAAAATATCTTAGATTGGAAGCAGAGTTTGAATTAGCAAAAAAGTTAATGGCTTTAAGGGTAGGGAATATGAAGTAATCCCCTTAAAGCTTAAATTTAGAGCTATTAAAGAGGTTGCTTCGTGTAAAAAATATAGTATCAAAATGTTACTTGAAATTTTTAAAGTAACAAAATCATCATATTATGCCTGGTTAAAAAGAGGATTGTCAAAATTGAAACAAGAAAATGAAAATATTAAAGAAGAAATTTTAAAAATCCATAAAGAATTCAATTGTATTTATGGTTATCGTAGAATGAGAATGAATTTGAATAGAAATTTGAAGAGTTCTTACAGTGATAATAGAATTTATCGTTTGATGAGAGATGAATTAAAAATAGCTTCTGTAATTCGAAAAAAAACAAATAGAGTAAAGAAGAGTTCAGCAGAATATACTTCAGAAAACAGTTTAAATAGAATATTCAAGTCAGATTTTCCAAAAGAAAAAGTATTAACAGATATTACAGAATTTAAATATGGAAAAGATAAAAAAGTTTACTTGTGTGCTATGTTAGATTTGTTTGATAGATCAATAATATCTTACAAATTATCAAATAAAGCAAATACTGAGTTTGTTTTGAAAACTTTAAAGGAAGCTCAAGGGTTAAATAATGAGCCTATAAAGCTTTTACATAGTGACCGAGGATGTCAATACACCTCTGGAGATTTTAAAAATGCACTTCAAGAATTAAAAATAAGTCACAGTATGTCGAGAGTTGGAAAATGTATTGATAATGGTCCAATGGAAGGTTTTTTTGGAATATTGAAAAGTGAAAAATATTATTTAAAAAAATATGAGCACTACGAAAATTTAGAAAAAGATATAGAAAATTATATAATTTTCTATAATGAAAAAAGGCTACAAGAAAAATTAGGAGAGTTAACTCCAAAAGAATTTCGAGAAAACTACTATAGAAGAAAAAATGTAGATAATTGCTGAGTCCATTTATTCGGGTTCAGTTCATTTTAAGTTTTTTAAAAATTTACCTAATGTCGCTTTATTGTATGCATCTATTAGTTCATTTATTAAGGTAGCAACTTTAAAAAACCGAACTCTTTTCCCCTGATTACAAGCCTCTACACCTATTGCAGTTGCTAAATATGTTTTTCCTGTTCCAACAGATCCATAAAAAATTAAATTATGGCTTTTTTCAATGAAGTTCCCAGCTTTCATATCTTCCAAAGTTAAACCCTCAGGTAACTGGATATTATCAAAGCAATAAC
>JBOFYP010000002.1:0-25863 GCA_051654725.1 Cetobacterium sp. | reverse complement strand
ACTTCTACATTGAACATTGCTGATTCTCTTGTCCAATCTTTTATATCTCCGTTTTCATCGAAATAAAGAGCATACTTTGAAGTCACATCTTTTAAAAGCTGTGAACTCGGTGTATCTAGTCTATATCCAGATGCTCTTCCAGGTCTAATTTTCAAATCTGCTTTTCCAAATTTTCCAACTGATCTAAGTAGTGTCAATGCAATCTCTGAATCATTATAAATCTCGTACTCACAAGGTCCACCTGATATAACTACCATTTCTGATTTTTCACTATTTAATTTTAGGAATCTCTGCATTGGATAGATAGGTAACTCCAACTCTGTTGCTCCATCCTCTAACTTTCCACAGTTTAATATCTCATTTTTCCTAACCGCTACACCAAAGTGATCCTCAGCTAACGAACTATCAGATTTTACAACATCATTGAATATTGCTCTTATCATATGATCTTTTGCTCTATTCATTATAGTTGTTTGGAACTCTACTTTTCTACTTTCACTATACAGAGTTACTGTAGAAATTATTAATGATTTTACTTTTTTGTCGTCTCTACAGTGATCTACGCATTCAGCAGGAGTTTCAATCTCTATCTCTACTTCATAAGTTATCTCATTCTCATTATTTTCTAATAGAGTTATCTTTGCTTCACAGTTTTTCGTAGAGATAACTCTATCTTTTACTGGTGGAGAATAGTTATACTCATCTCCATCATCACCCTTCTCTTCGAACGAGTGAGTATTTTCATATCTACTTCCACTCTCTAAATTTTCAATATTTAAAGTTCCATCTTTATTTATTTCTACTCTTAAATATTCATTCTCCATAATATTTTTTTGAGCATCTAACTTTAATTTACTCTCTTTAACAGCTTTTTTTCCCTCTCCATAAGTTAAAATCAATGCTTTATATCCCAATGGTGGTAGTATTGAATTACTTATTTTTATCTGAACGTGTTTCATTTTTCCCTCTTTCACTAAGGCGATATCATTCAGATTTAATAATCCACTATAATGTTCTATCTCATTATTTATATCGATTAAATTTTCTAACTTTGTATAGAATATCTCTTCACCTTCGAAACTCTCTAACTTAAAGTTTTCATCTTTTACGAATAGATTTACAAAAGAGTAGTCATCTCTTTTATGAGGTAGAGTATTATAGAGTAAGATTGGCTCTTGCTCTAGGGTTAACTTTGAAAAATCTATCTTATCTCTATTGAACCTATGATTTAACCAGATAGTTTCATTTATTCCATGTCTCAGATTTAAAAGTCTATTATATGCTGTTCTATTAACACTCTCTGGAGATGAACAGTATATTGAATCATGAAACTGATTTTTAAATAGTATCTTCCAGAAATAGTTATTTATATTATTTAAATATGATCCCCCGAAAAGTGAACTTATTACACTCATAGGCTCAGCTACCATAGGTAGTAGTGTTTCATATTTTTTCATCTCATTTTTATAATCTATCTTTGTAGAAGTTATACCTGCATGAATTCTTCCAAGGTCAGCTGAACGAGCTTCTCCCTCGTATACCTCTAACTCTCTTCCTGATTTTTTTATACTCTCTAAAACAGCATCAGTATATTTTTCTGGGTTTGAAATCTCTATATTGAACTTATCACTTTTTATATCTCTTAAAATGCTAGTAATCTCCTCTTGAGGTCTTGCATGGTCACTTCCACCCATAAATAATAGTTCGTTATCAGAGAATCTTTTCTCTAGTATATCAGTACTTTTCAGAATATCCTGCTTTGCTAACTCTGCATCATTTGGTAGATATCTATAGTGTCCATATCCAAGTGGGAAGTGTATTGTTAACATCTCTTCACCATTTGGTGCTTTCCATAGAAAAACAGAATCTTTTGTTTCTCTATAATTGAACCCTCTCCAAACAAACATGCTTTTCATTCCCATATCTTTAAATATTTGAGGTGTACTCTGAATCTGTCCGAAAGCATCTGGAATCCATCCAACATTCATGCAATGTCCAAACTCTTTTGCTATATTGCTACCTATCAATAGATTTCTTATAACTGATTCACCACTAACAAGATACAAATCAGGCTGTATATACCAAGGACCTACAAAAATTCTTTTCTCTTTTATAAGTTTAGTTACTAACTCTCTTTTCTCAGGTCTTATCTCTAAATAATCATCTAAAACTCCTGTTTGACCATCAAATGCAAAATATTTATAATCACTATTTCTTGACATTATATCTAGTAACATATCAAAACTATATGTTAATCTTATTCTAAAAGCATCTGAAGAACGATACCATTCTCTGTCCCAATGTGTATGAGGTAAAAAGTGTAAATTTTTCATGTTTCCTCCAAGTTTAGTTTTCATTTCTATTTAGTTTTAATACTGTTTTAACAAATGGGAAGTATAGTAATGTATCTAATAAGAATAAACCTACCATCAGTATTAGAGGTGATACTCTAAAAGCTCCTGTTAACCAAGCATTTATGAAAACAGGCTCTATCCCTGCATTCATTACAACAGCTGGAACAACACTTTTTGTTGAAATTGCAAAGTATGCAATTATAATATTTAATAATGGAATAAACATAAACGGTATAAACATAACTGGATTTAGTACTATCGGCAATCCAAATATAATTGGTTCATTTATATTAAATAATCCAGGAATTACACTTACATCTGCTACAGCTTTTTCTGCTGAGTTCTTTGGTGCTAATATAAATAGTGCTGCTACTAGACCTAGTGTAGAACCAGAACCACCAATCATTCCATATATTGTTAATAGAGCGTTTGGTGCTATTCTTGTTAATGAGTCAAAACTTTGAGTTTGTGAGAATATATCTATCTGTTGTAAGAAGATTGGAATCCAAACAGGTGATATAACTCCCCAAATTATTGAGAATCCATGCAATCCGAAAAACCAAAGTAGCTGCATCACAATTGTTATAAGTATAATTGCTGGTAATCCTGTTCCTACGTTTGATAGTGGATAAACTATAAGTTTTGTAATTAAAGTATGTAAAGAATCGAATCCAAAACTCTCTATTACTATTTTAACTGTTGAAAATATTGCTAAAATAATTGTTATTGGAATGAGTGACATAAAGCTATTTACTATACCATCAGGAACACTTGAAGGTAATTTTAATGTATACTTTGTCTTTATCAATTTATCATAAAGATAAGCTGTAATCAATCCTATCAACAGCCCCGAGAACATCCCTTCGTAATTAAAGAATTTATTTTGAAAACCAGAGATATCTTTTGCTCCATTTAGCCCAACGATAACATTTGGTACAACTGCAATATATGATACTAATCCTGCTAACATAGCTGTAACTGGATTTATCTGTTTATTTGTTCTTCTTAACTTTTCAGAATAGAAATATGATGATGATAGTACAATTATTATTCCTATAAATGCCATAGAAGCCCAGCCGATATTTCCTAAAATTTGAGCTATTTTTTTGATGAATGTCATACTTTCAAAAATTTGAAAATAATCAAGTTGCATCTTAATTAATGATGAGAACGAACCGATTACTGTGAAAGGTAGTGCAAAAATAAATGCATCTTTTATCGCTTCTAGTAGTCTATTCTCACTTATCTTTATTGAGAATTTCAACAACGGACCTTCCATCATATCTAAATATTTTTTTATCATTTTACTGCCCCCTTATTATCTATATCTACTTATTTAATGTTAATAGCCAATTATAAATAATATCCTCTAATCCTGGAATATTTTCATGACCATACTCAGGATAGATTAAATGCTCTTTTTTAGCATCTATATTGTTATATGCTGCGAATTGAGTTGATGGAGCACAAATATTATCCATCAATCCTGTTACCATAACTACATCCCCAGTTATGTTTTTGGTTAAATTTTTAATATCAATATATGCTAAATTTTTAAAAATTTCATCCTCTTTTAGATGTTGAGGATCATAGTATCTGAAAAGGTCTCTTAACTCATTATAAGCAAATCCACCAAAATCCATCTCCCAAACTCTTTTAAAATCAGAAAGATATGGATAAACAGAGAAGACTTTTGATACTCTATTATCTAAAGCTCCTCCAACAAGTGCTAATGCTCCACCTTGAGAGTATCCTAATGTTACTACTCTATTTTTATCTATATTTTCATTATTGAAAACAATATCTAAAACTCTTTTAACATCTAAATAGACTTTCCAGAAATATGATTCTGCCCCATCTAAAACTCCTCTTACTAGATTTCCAGTTTTAAAATGACTTTCTCCACTTTTCCCCATCTGATCTCTGCAATCCATTGAGAAAAATGCATTTCCAGAAGCTACATAGCCTATTTTTTTGCTCCACTCATCACTATATCCCCCATAGCCATGAAACTGAACAATTGCTGGAGCCTGTTTTTTTATATTTTTAGGAAGCATCATCTTAACATAGATATCTTCACCATCAAAACTTTTAAATACTAAATCATAGCAATCTGCTACTGGTGACTTAAAATCTGCAGGTGTTATTCGTACATCTGCATCACTCTTTGATAATTTTTCCACTGATTTTTTCCAAAATTCATCAATATCTCCTGGGCAAATATCTCTTCCCTTATATTTTTTTAACTCACTTAATGGTAAATCTATATTAGGCATCTCCCTCTCCTTTTACTCTTCGACTAACACATTCGCAATTATATCTATTATCAATAGCTGACTTGCTTTTGATTCTATTGAATGATTTTTAAGTATATTCTGACTATTCTCTTTTGCTGTTATAAGATAAAAGTCACTCAAAGGTATAATTTTAGAGTTTAAGCTATTTGTCATTGAAATTACTTTTGCACCAGTTTCTTTCGCAATCTCTAAAGTCTCTAGGATAATCTCAGTATTTCCAGAATTTGAAATAGCTAAAACAATATCTTCCTCTGTTAAATATCTTGCTTTCAGTAACATCAAACCTTCATTGTCAACTGCTGTTGTTTCTAGTCCTAATCTCAAAAACTTATCCTCAGCATCTCGAGCTATAATTCCAGATGTTCCAACTCCAATAATCATTATTTTTCTAGCTTTCTTTAACTCTGTTACACAACTTTTAAGCTTCATAAAGCTATTCAAATCAAGTGTCTCTTTTAAAGATGTTGTAATTGAATTTACACATCTTTCAGCTAAATTAAAAATCTTTTCCTCTTCCTCTGTACTCGTTTTCAAACCATTTATAGCTCTTACAGATAGCTCTTTTGCTAGTTCTAATTTAAACTGTTGTAAGCCTGTAAATCCTATTTTTTTACAAAATCTTATAATACTTCCCTCTCCAATATCCATCTGTTTTGCAATCTCTTTTATTGGAAGATAGATTATCTCTTCTGGATTATTAAGTATCCCAGTTGCTATTTTTTGCTCTGTCTTTGTTAAATTGTTTTTTAAACTTTTTAATGTTATTAATATTTTATTGTTTTTCATAAAAATCCTTTCACTATATATTTTTTATTTTCAAATCCACCTCTACTTCAAACATTCTATTCCAAGGTGAATCTACTACTACTCTATCTAATTTTATATTATTGAATGAATTTTTAAAAGTTTTTTTATATATACCCATCATCTCTTTCTCTACAATACTCATTATTTCTGCTTTTTTATCTTTTAAATCAAAATAGTTTAAACCATATTTTTCTAAAATATTATCTGTGATATCTTTTCTAATTATAGCTTGATACATCCAATCTTCAAATATTCTTGACAATTTATTCCACTCTATAATCTCTGGTTTGTCTGAGAATGCTGAAAATACACCTGTACATATTGCTGTTCCTAGTGTATTACAATTTGTATTCCATCCAGCATATCCTTTTATCTTATCTAAAAGATGTGTTTCCTCTAAAAGTTGAATAAGCTCTGTTTCTCCTCCGTTTGAAAATGCTGAATCTGCTACGATTACATCTTTTCCATTTTCAGTATAAAATTCTATTTTAGATATAAACTCACGCATATTTCTAAATGTGCTGTAGCTAATATCTTTTATTTCGTTATCCCAAGCTTCTTGCATCACTTTTCCAGCTGTATTAACTGCTAAGATAAAATCAGCTTCATTGTATGAGTCTACAACTATTCCACCAGATGCTATAATATGAGATTTTAGACTTTCTGATAAAGGTCTGTCTTCATATGATGGAATTTCATTTTTCCCAATTTCAGAACTGAAGAATGGATATATCTTTATTTTTTTCTCTTTTATATTAGAGTATACTCTAGCCAGAAGAGTGCATCCAACCTCATCTGCACCTGGATAAACATGAACTCGCATTTGAAGATTTTGATTTGATATTTTACCATATATTACCTTTTGATCTCTTGCTGTAAATCCAAATTGAGCAGAATCATCTTGAGGAATTGATAAAAACTCTACTACTCCATCTTTTACTAAATCTAAAATTTTAGAGGTTATTTTAAGATTTTTAGCTCTTCTTTCAGAGTAATCTTTTAAGTGCTCTTTTGGAATAGTTTTTTCATAGTTAAGTAGCTCTCTCTCTTCACTCTCATCGATTCCAACTCTCTCTTTTTTATCTCTTAAATACTCTATTTTAAATATGCTCTCTCCCCAATGTTCATAGTAATCTGGCTCTTCATCTGATGAGCTATATTTAGGGGTTCTCATGATTAAATTAGATAGGTATATTTTTAAATTTTTATTTTTTTCTTTTAACTCTAGTATTTTTTGAACTCTACTCTCTAACTCTTCAACTGTTGAATTATGCAATCTTGAAGGTAGTAATCCACCATATATTAACATCTCTAAAGAGAGTATTGCATATTCTGAATTTTCAGCATTGTGAAATACCCAATCCCATAATTTATCTACATCTGCTGCTACTTTTTTCTTTGATAACATCTCTTTTTCTGGTATTATCAAATCCACTTCTGAACTCATCTTTTCAATCATAGTTGGAAATAAATAATTACAAGGTCTCTCATCCAATGGTACATACAGAATCTTTTTCATTCTACTTCTCCTTAAATTTTTAATATACTTTTTGAATTTAAATACAAAATTATTTTTACAAAGGAATTAAACTCCATTAAAAGGTAAAAAATTATATTAGTATATATATCATGCTTCGTCAAAAAATACAATCTCTATTTTTTGAACAAAATATATGCTGCTCCTAACATCCCAGCTTCATTTCCTCTTTGAGCCATTTTTATCTCTAAGTTTCTACTATAATTTTCAGCAACTTTATTTTTTAAACTAGTTTCAATTAAATTTTTTAAATAATCACCTTGCTTTGAAACTCCCCCTCCAACTATTATGAGTGACGGATTAAATATATAAACTAGATTTACCAGTCCATCTGTAAAGTACTCTATCCATTTTTCTACAATTTGGATAAACTCAATATTATTTTTACTAACCTCTTCAAAAATCTCTTTTCCATTCATTACTTTCCCTGCTTTTTCCAAAACTATTCTTACTAATGCTGTAGTTGAAGCATAATCTTGATAAGGTTTACTCTCTCCATCTACTGTGATTCTAGTATGTCCAAACTCTGCAGCTATACTATTTTCACCTCTTAAAACTTCTCTATTTAAAACTATTCCTCCACCAATCCCCGTTCCAATTGTTAAACATAAAAAGCTTTTAGAATCTGATCCTGCACCTTTCCACATCTCTCCTATAGCAGCACAATTTACATCATTATCCATAACTACAGGTAACTCATATTTATTTTCTAATATCTCTGCTAAGTTACACCCTACCCATCCTGGAATTATATCTGTTCCTCCAACTACTTTTCCTATTTTTGCATCTATTTGCCCTGTTGCTGATATCCCTATTCCTAATACATTTTCAGATTTCAGCTCCTCCACTATTTTATATATCTTTTTTAATAAATTATCGATACCTTTTGAAGCCTCTGTTTCAACACTAGATGAATATAGTACCTCTCCATCTCTACCAATCAAACCATATTTAATCTCTGTTCCTCCAATATCAATAGCTATAACCTTCATACTTCCTCCATTTTTAAGAACTAAAAAATAACTAATAATTCTATTTAAACACATTTTATTCACAATTTCAATTTTTTTGTATATTTTTTCGTTGACTTTTTATTTTTTTAAATATATAATCAAACTGAAATTGGAGCTTTACTCCAAAATTGCACCTTAGGAGGATTTTATGAACAAAGGACTTATTGTATCTTGCCAAGCATTAGAAAACGAACCTCTTCACAGCTCTTTTATCATGGGGCGAATGGCTTTAGCTGCAGAAATGGGTGGAGCTATTGGAATTAGAGCAAATGGCGTGGAGGATATTTTAGAAATTAAAAAAAATGTTAATCTACCTATTATTGGAATAATCAAAAAAGATTATGATAATATGGTTTCATATATCACTCCAACAGTTAAAGAGCTCGAAGCTTTAATAGATGCTAAAATTGATGTTATAGCTCTTGATGCTACTATTAATGCTGATTTACAACTATTAAAATCTTTAAAAGTTAAATACCCAACACAACAGTTTATGGCAGATATCTCGACTGTAGAAGAGGGTGTTCGTGCTGAAGAACTTGGATTTGATTTTATAGGAACAACTTTAGTTGGTTATACAGAGCAGTCAAAAGGATTAAATAACTTTGATGTTCTAGAAGAGCTCTTAAAAAAGTGTAAAAAACCAATTATTGCAGAAGGGAATTTTGATACTCCTGAAAAAGCTAAACGAGCTATGATGCTTGGTTCATATGCTGTAGTTGTAGGTGGAGCAATCACAAGACCACAACTTATCACAAAAAAATTCAATGATGAAATCAATAATTTTTAATATTAAAAGAGGTAGAGTAACAGCTACTCTACCTCAAATTTATTTATTAACATAAAGATTTTTTAGAATCCATTTTAGTAGCTAAATACAAGAATGGTGTATCCATTGCTGCTACTATCCATTTTAATATATATGTACTCAAGAATATCTCAAACATAACCTCAATTGGGAATACTCCTACAAAAGCAAATGTAGTAAATATTACATTATCCACAAGCTGACTTACCATTGTACTTCCATTATTTCTAATCCAAAGATGGTTAGGAAACTTCTCTTTCAATTTCTTATATAGATATATATCAATATGCTGAGATATTGTATAAGATATTAATCCAACTATCATAAATCTTGGGAATAATCCAAAGATTGATTTTAAATTTCCGAACATCTCTAACCCATCAGCCTCTGGAGTGAAAGCAAGAGCAAAGTTAAGCATAAATGCCACTACAATATTTGTAAAGAATCCTATCCAAATAGCTTTTTTAGCATCCTCTTCTCCATACTTTTCTGATAATATATCTGTCACAAAGAAAGCACTTGAATAAGCTATATTTCCTAATGATGCATGTATTCCAAATATTTTAACAAGAACCATAACTTCAACGTTAGCTATAAACATTGAGATTGGAATCCATATAAAAAGTCCAATTTTACCAAATATCTTATATGAACCTAAAACCACTATAAAACTCACAAATAGCTTTATAGCCCATAAAACCTCATTTTTTAACAATATATCTATCATAGTCATATTAATATCCTTTCAATACAATTTCATTATCTTTTAAATTATTCTCAAAAACTCTGTTGAAAAATAAGTGGAAGAACTCTTTCTCATCTACCTCTGTATTTATAAATACATTCTTATCTCTTCTATAAAAATCTCCAATATCTATCAAACTCTGACCTATAGCCTTTCCATCTTCAACACACTCTAAATGTGTTAAAACTCCAGAACATAACTCTGGTTTAATAAAATATGCCACTGCTAAAGGATCGTTTATTACGCATCCTAGAGTTCTCTCTTGCATCCAGTGGAAATCAACATAGAATCCTGTTACATCATAGATAAACTGTGCAACATCATTTTTCATCTGTTTTAGATACTCTCTATAGTTTGGTGTTAAAACTATTTTTCTAGTTACATCTAGTGGAATCAACTCTATAGGCTTATCTACATTTTCAAAGACAATATTAACTGATTCTGGATCAACCCAATAGTTAAACTCGGCTACTTGTGAACAGTTTCCATTTGTTCTAAAAGCTCCACCCATTGAAACTATTCTCTCTGCTGATTTTAAAATATCTTTATCTCTCTCCACTGCTTTAGCCAAATTCGTTAACGGACCTAAAGCTATTATCGAGATATCTTTTGAATTTTTTAAAGTTTTCAGAAGATATTCTACAGCACCCTCTTTTATAGCTGATTCTGGAATCTCTGTCTCTGGTAAAACTTCCCCTAATCCATCCTCACCATGAGTATCTTGAGCTGTAACGAGCTCTCTTCTCATAGGTTTATTATCTCCTAAATAGATTGGAATATCCGTTCTATTTAGCAGATTTAAAACTCTGTAAGCATTAACTCCTCCAAGCTCCACTGGAACATTTCCAGCACAAATAGTTAATCCAATCACATCCAACTCAGGTGATTTTAAAGCTAAAATCAATGCTAATGAGTCATCAATTCCTGGATCACAATCAATAATTACTTTTTTCATAAAACTCTCCCTTTCTGGGACCCACGCAAACAAAAAAGGGCACGATAAAAACCTAGCCCCTTGCTGGTTTTTTTTACAGATGGATCTCCCAAACATCTTTTTTATTATATTCTAGAAACGATTATACCATTT
Organism: Cetobacterium sp.; assembly: GCA_051654725.1. Classification (GTDB taxonomy): domain Bacteria; phylum Fusobacteriota; class Fusobacteriia; order Fusobacteriales; family Fusobacteriaceae; genus Cetobacterium_A. The sequence goes on along the minus strand of JBOFYP010000002.1, from coordinate 15,215 downwards.
TTTTAATATTTTTACAATTTAATAATGTAAAATCTAACTCCATTAACTGCAACTACTTCCTCTTTTTTCTGTCCGATTCTATCAAACTTACTGTGAGTATATCTTCTAACAAGCTTAGCAGGATAATCTTTAGCCATTCTTAATGTCATTAACTCTATTGTACTTAAAAGCTCAACTCTATCGTTACTAACTAAATAATCATCTACTCCATAAGTGAATAAAACTCCCTTATAGTATCCATCAGGCTTAATCATTTTAAAATTAAAATTCTTTCCAGTTTGTTTCACTAAGTACTGCCCTAAAGCAGATATTTTTTCTTTCATTTTTTACCTCTTCTTTTATATTTCTTTTTTTATTTTTTCACAAAACTTTTTAGTTTTGAAATTACTATCATCTGAATCCAGCTCTATTTTTTTTATAACCCCATCCTCTTTTAGATGGTTTAAAATAAAGTAACCTAACCCTTTATTTTGATATTTAGGAGTTATAAATAAGCTCTCTATCTTAACCTCTTCTGGAGTATTTAACTCTTTAAAAAATACAGCTCCTACAACTTCACTCTCTAAAACTATTACTTTCCCTTTAGAATTTTTCACTAACTCTTCAAACTCTATTAGACTCTTTTTTTTCTCACTTTTTCTAAAAGCATTTCTACTTATATTCCAAAGTGTTTTCAAATCACATCTATCAAAATCTTTTACTTTAAACATAATTCACTCCTTTACAAACAATCTAAAACGCCATATTTTGAATGAGATTCTCGGTTGCTTCCTCATACCATTTCTCTTTTTTTCTTTTAGCAGAGTACATTGCCATATCTGCATACTTGAAAGCTTCTATAATTGACACATTATTTTTTTTATAATAATATCCTAAACTAAAAGATATATTACAATTACTCAACATCTCTGAAGTTTCAAACTCTTTTTTTAAAGCTGCCAACTTCAATTCTGCATTATATGTGAAATTTGTAAATATATAAAATTCATCTCCAGAGATTCTAAATACATAGTCTGCACTAAATATATCCGAAAGATGTTTAGCTACTTCAATCAAAACTTTATCCCCATAATCGTGACCATGATTATCATTTAAAATTTTAAAATTATTTAAGTCTAACAATATTGCACAGCCTTCAACGCTTTTATTATTTTTACAAAACTCATTATATAAACGTCTACTACATAATCCTGTTAACTCATCTTTTAAAAGCTCTTTATTTTTATTTTTATGAATTAACGACTTACAAGTTTGATATACTGCCACTATACCTAAAAAAATACAAAAAAGTGCTACTAAACTTGTAATATTTTTATCAGCCTTTTTTTGCTTTAGCTCTCTTCTCTGTTTAGCTAACTCTGTTAATCCACTTAGCTCTTCTACATTAACAAATTTTTCTAAAGCTTTATTGAATATGTCCCTCAAAATAATATTCTCTTTATTAAAAGCTATATTTATTGGAAGAATTTCAAATATACTTACATCATAAGAGGTTATATCATATCTATCTACATTTAATGTTAATATTTTTACTAATTTTTTATTTTTAAAATCTTGTAAAAGTCTATTTTCATTTAAATATACAGCTATATTTTCATTTTGAAAATATTCTCTTGCCAATCTTTCTTCAAGAGAACCTTTTATTACTCCAATACGTTCTTTTGTGAAGTTATTTAGTAAATCTATATTTTTTATCTCATAAACTTTTAAATCTGTTATTTTTTTTGTAAATACTAAATCTTTTTCTTTCTCTGGAACTTTAGATAAAAGCATTATATTTAACTCTTTACTCATCAAATTTTGTTTTATATCTTGCCAAGTTATAAAGGACTTATTTTTTTGTTCTTTAATCTCTATTCCTAAACTATCTCCTAAATAAGTTAAAATTCTAGGCCCAATACCCGTAAAACGATTTTCTTGATTTGAATATTTACTTATTTTATCTATGTTTTTATAACCTACATTAATAACTTCTAAATTTTTTAAATATTCTTTTTCTTTTTCTGTTAACACTTCTTCTATTTTTTTTTGAAGTATTAACTCTTGTCTTTTTTCAATCCAATTATTTACTCTTTCAGAATATTTTTTTTCTAGTGACCTATTTATAATTTTTACTAATTGTGGATGCTTTTTTGATATTCCAATTGAAGAACTTGGTATTTTCCCTAAGCTAATCGTATTTTTTTCCCCTATAGCATTTAAATCTGAAGTTACATATGGATAAATTTTTTCAATATTAACATTACTTACAGTTTTGTATTTCAATGTTAAATCATTTTTATTTATAAATCTTTTTAAAAAAGTTTCATAAATTGTATCACTACTTACATAAACAACCATATCATTTAAATCTTCTATTGTATTCATTTTTTTATCTTCTGAAACAATAATTAAATTTTTCTCAATTATTCCATTAGAAAAAAAAGCATAGCTTGAACGCTTTTCAGAATATGTTAAAAAGTTTAACAAATCAACATTTCCAGCTTTAAACTCATTTTTAAGCTCTACCCAAGGTTTTTCTTCTATAATTATATCTAGTTTTAAATACTTTATAAGCATCTCTTCTAGAATATCATCCAACGATTCTCCATCAATTTTATCATTTCCAAAATAATTTTTTTCTTTTCCTAAAACGAGCTTTTGTTTTCTAATATTTTGAAGATACTCTTTTTCTTTTTCATTTCTAGGTATATAAGCGTCACTTGATATAAGGTAACTACCACAAAAACAAAAAATGATAATAACTTTTAATATGCCCATAAGCTTCCCCCACTAATTTGACAAATTGTTCACTTTTAATTATATCTCGAAATCTACAATAATTCTAGAAAAAATTACACTTTTTTTATTTTGTTTTTAATTTTTTGTTTTAAAGAAAAAATAAAAGGAAATATATTTTTATTTTTGTAGAAAAGTTATAGAGTATTGATTATATTTTTAGGAGGTTTTTTATGGAGAAATGGAGATGTAATGTTTGTAACTGGATTTACGATGCTGAAAATGGAGATCCTGAAAATGGTGTAGCTCCTGAAACTCCTTGGGAAGATGTTCCAGAGGATTGGGTTTGTCCTATATGCGGTGTAGGAAAAGATGAGTTCGAACAAGAATAATTCTCTAGGAGGTTTTTAATGTCAATGTTTTGTTATCAATGTCAAGAAACAGCTATGAATAAAGGGTGTACAATTAGAGGTGTTTGTGGAAAAGCTCCAGAAACAGCTAAGCTACAAGATTTATTAATTCATACTGCTAAAGCAGTATCTGCTTATGTTGAATTGTTACATGATAAAACAGCTATTTGCAATAGTCTTCACAGATGGGTTGTAAATGCACTTTTTGTAACTATCACAAATGCTAATTTTAGTGACAAAGCTATTTTAAAAGAGATTGAAACAGGAGAAATGTATAGAGCAGCTTTAGAGATAGAGCTATCAAACCACAACATAGCTATACCTCAAAAGTTCGAAAAATATATACACCATCCTACAGATATGACATCTCATGAAACAATTTTAGCTTTTGCTGAAACTGTTGGTGTTTTAAGAACAGAAAATGAAGATATTCGTTCTTTAAGAGAGACAATTATTTATGGTTTAAAAGGTATGGCTGCATACGTTGAACATGCTTTTAATCTTGGAAAAGAGAAATTTGATATATATAGATTTATGGAAAAAACTTTGGCTAATGTTGATGATGATTCATTAGGATTAAATGGATTAGTTGAAATGACTTTATCTGTTGGAAAAGTTGCCGTAGATGCTATGGCTCTTTTAGATGATGCAAATACATCTTCTTACGGTCATCCTGAGATAACTAAAGTAAATCTTGGTGTTAAGAATAAGCCTGGTATATTGATATCTGGACATGACTTAAAAGATTTAGAGATGCTTCTTGATCAAACAAGAGGAACAGGAGTTGATGTTTATACTCACTCTGAGATGTTACCAGCTATTTCATACCCTTTCTTTAAGAAGTATGATAATCTTGTTGGAAACTATGGTGGATCATGGTGGCATCAAACAAAAGAGTTTATAGATTTCAATGGACCAATCCTATTCACAAGTAATTGCTTAGTTCCTCCTAGAGGTTCTATTGCAAACTATCTAGATAGAGTTTATACAACTAACTCTGCTGGAATGGATGGATGTGAACATATCTCAATAAATGAACATGGTAAAAAAGATTTTAGTAAAATTATAGAAAAAGCTAAATCTTGTAATTCACCTACCGAGCTTGAAAAAGGAGAAATTATTGGTGGTTTTGCTCATAATCAAGTTATAGCTTTAGCTGATAAAGTTGTTGAAGCTGTTAAATCAGGAGCTATTAAAAAGTTCTATGTAATGGGTGGTTGTGATGCTAGAATGCAAGATAGAAAATATTATACTGAATTTGCTCTAGCTCTTCCAAAAGATGCTGTTATTTTAACTGCTGGATGTGCTAAATATAGATATAATAAATTAGATCTTGGTGATATTGGAGGAATTCCTAGAGTTTTAGATGCTGGTCAATGTAATGACTCTTACTCTTTAGCTGTTATAGCATTAAAGTTAAAAGAAGCATTTGGACTAGAAGATGTTAATGATCTACCAATTGTTTTCAATATAGCTTGGTATGAGCAAAAAGCTGTTTTAGTTCTGCTGGCTTTACTACATTTAGGATTTAAAAATGTTCGTGTTGGTCCAACTGTACCAGCCTTTTTAAGCCCTAATGTATTAGGAGTATTAAATCAAAACTTTGGTCTTGGAACAATAAGTAATGTTCAAGATGATATTAAAAATTTCTAATTAAAAGAAAAAGGCAAACTGCTTAGTTTGCCTTTTTTAATATGCTTACAATCTCTTTTATCTCCTCTTCTTGACCCAAAACAATACTATAAGATAATTTCTTTAAACTTTCATTATTACCATACTTTATGTACTCTTTAGCCATCTTTAAAGCACCTTCGTGGTGATGAATCATATTTTTCAAATAGTGTTCTGTCACATCTTCTGGATTATTCCTGCTAGAGTCATAAAAACTCATTTTTTTCATCATTGTCATATTTATTGTTTGTAATCTTTTTAAATATTCTGAATTTTCATCTCCTATCAACTCTTTATTTTGAAGTAAATCTTGCATAATCTGGACCTCTTTCTCTTGAGTCGATATTATTCTTTCTGCTAACTCTTTTACCTCCTCATTTGTAGAGTATTTTAAAACTGCACTACTCTCTATTATTGCAGCTTCATGGTGAGGTATCATATAAATAGCAAAGTTGTTTCCCACATCTTTAGTTAGAAAAACTTGTGAGCTATTAGACATCATTAAACTGTGTGCATATTCATTATATTCCTTATATCCTTTTAAATTTTCAGGAACTATATCTTTAACTGGTGTTAAAACTGTATAAACCTTACTTTTTGATTCTAAATTATATTTTTCCTCTTTATGTACTTTAGTATGTTTATCCATCCCGTAAGATTCTAAAGATACTGTTGAAAAAAGTGCTGCAATACCTACCATTATATTTATATTTTTAAAATCCATCTTTCCTCCTGTAATAAGCTGTGTTATATATTTATTAAGAAAAAAAGAGAGAATTCCTTTTTTATTTTAAAGGTAATCTGCTATTTTAAACGTAAACTTTATTATAGATTAATTTTTTATGGAGGTTTTTTATGATTGAATACTTAAAAGGTTTAAACCCAATTTTTCTAGCTTTCTTAGCAACACTTTTTACATATTTTGTTACAATGCTTGGGTCAGGAATGGTTTTTTTCTTTAAAACAATAAATCAAAAAGTTTTAAACGGAATGCTTGGTTTTGCTTCTGGTGTTATGATTGCGGCTTCTTTTTGGTCTCTATTAAATCCAGCTATAGAGCTTGCAAAAGAGATTGGTTTACCTGGTTGGAAACCAGCTGTTATTGGATTTCTTTTCGGTGGAGGCTTTTTATGGGTTGTAGACAAATTACTTCCACATATACATTTAAATAAAGAGCCTTCTTTAGCTGAAGGAATACCTACAAAGCTTAGAAGAAGTGTTTTATTAGTTCTTTCAATCACTTTACACAACATCCCTGAAGGACTAGCTGTAGGTGTAGCTTTTGGAGCTCTTTCAGTAACTGGAATGGATTCAGCAACATTGATTTCAGCTATGACATTAGCTCTTGGAATTGGATTACAAAATTTTCCAGAAGGTGCAGCTGTTTCTATTCCTTTAAGAAGAGATGGAATGAGTAGAACTAGAGCTTTTGTCTACGGACAAGCTTCTGGTATTGTTGAGCCAATTGCTGGTGTGCTTGGTGCTCTCTTTGTTATAAAGATGACATTCTTACTTCCTTATGCTTTAGCTTTTGCAGCTGGTGCTATGATATATGTCGTTGCAGAAGAGCTTATTCCAACCGCTAAAGAGGTTAGACATGATGATTCTGGAACAATAGGGGTTATGTTTGGATTTGCATTGATGATGTTTCTAGACGTTGCCCTTGGATAAAGAAAATGGAGCTCTATTGAGCTCCATTTTTATTTTTATTTTCGACTTGCATTATTATAACTGTTACTTTATTTGTATACTTAGATAATTCGTTGTAATCATTTTCAACTTCATCCCATTTTGGATTTTCTTTTTCAATCTCTAAAGAGATTCTACCACTTAACTCTTCCATTCTTTCAATCTCTTTTACTGTCATGCCTTTTTTAATTGCATCCATAATCTCTTTTTCATTGACAGCATTCTCTTCCATCCCTTGATCTAAAACCATATCTGACATTATCTCATTATTCATCTCAGCTTCAAAATTTGGTTCTGTTTTATCTAAACCAACCTCTTTTAAAGTTTTCATCATATTTACAGATACTTTATTTGTATAAACCGAAAGTTCGTTATAAAGTTGTTCTACTTTTACCCAATCAGGAGATGATTTTAAAACTTCATTATCAACTGCCTCTCCTATAACACTCATTTTTTCCATTATCTCTGGATCAGCTTCTAAGCTTCCTAAAACACTTATTATAAAATCTTCATTTCCTACATCTGATATTGAGATATTCTCAATAACTGGTGCTATATTAGCAGGTATTGGAGTGATTTCAACTTCTTCATTGGAAAAAGATGTTAAAGACAATACAAAAGCTAATAAAACTAATATCTTTTTCATTTTTTTTCTCCTTAATTCTTTTCTATCACTCTATATTATATATGCTTTTTGGTAAAACGCAATCATTTTTTATCAAATCTTCGTATGTTTCTCTCTTTGATATTAAATATATTTCACCATCTTTTACAAATACTACTGCTGGTTTTAATGCCTTATTGTAATTGCTACTCATAGAATGTCCATAAGCTCCTGTACAACTAACCAATATAAGATCACCTTCACAACATTTTGCTAGTTTTGTATTTTTTGATATAATATCTCCTGACTCACAACATTTACCAGCTATTGTTACAATTTCTTTTTTATTTTCTTCTAATTTATTAGCTACTACACTTTCATACTTTGCACTATATAGTGCAGGTCTTATATTATCTGTCATTCCACCATCTATAAATACATATTTTTCCTTACCATAAGTCTTTTTTTCGCCACCAACTGTATAAAGAGTACTACCTGCTGCTGCTACAATAGACCTTCCAGGCTCTATTATTACATTCTTAACTTTTAAATTTTCTGCTTCTAAATTTTCCTCTAAACACGTTATAATTTTTTTCATTATTTTCTTTAAATCAGTATCAGTATCTTCCTCTGTATATCTAACTCCAAATCCACCACCTAAGTTTATTTCTGGAATTTCAACCTTTAAATCTTCTGATATCTCTTTTGTAAATTGAACCATTGTTCTTACACCTTCACAAAAAGCCATTTCATCAAATATTTGTGAACCTATATGACAATGAAAACCTAAAAAATTAAGTTCCTTTCTCTCTAAAATATCTTTAACTATATTTTTTATCTCTTTATCAAAAATTGATTCTCCAAATTTTGAAGAGTGCTTTGATGTTTTTATATACTCATGTGTATGTGCATCAATACCAATATTCAATCTTAACATTACATCTATTTTTTTATTTAATCTCTTACATATATTTGCTACTCTTTCAGCTTCAAATCTATTATCTAGAATAATACTTCCTATCTCTTCTTTCACACAAGTATATAACTCTTCCTCTGATTTATTATTTCCATGCATGTGAATTTTTTGAGCTGGAAAACCTGATGATAATATTGTATATAGCTCTCCACCTGAAACTGCATCTATATGCAACCCCTCTTTATGTATAACCTGTGCAATCCCTTTTGATAGATAAGCTTTTGAAGCGTATACAATCGTAGTCTTGAATTTTTCACTTTTAAATCCTTTTTTTATATCATTAATTTTTTTCTCCAGAAGCTCTAAATCATAAATATATAAAGGTGTTCCAAACTCTTCTTTTAATTTTTTTACTGAAACTCCCCCAATTTCTAAAACTCCATCAACATTTTCCATAGTCCCTAAAAATTTCATAGCCCCTCCAAATTGTTGTTTTTTTGTTAAAATGAGTCATATTAACATTTTTTTTTTGCTTTTGCAAGCTTATTTTAAATTATAGGTGACAAATCTAGAAATCTGTGATACTAATTGTTATGTACAAATTTTTTGGGGAGTGATAACTGTGTTAAATAATTTAAATCTTCATCGGAACTATCTTCATACTATACCTGAACTTGCACTGCAAGAATTTAAAACATCTGAGTATATTAGAAGTATTTTAGACAATGAAGGTGTCGAGTACCATGCTGTTGGAACAAGTACTATAGCTTTTATTTCTGGGATAAGTGATAGCTGTATAGCTTTTAGAGCTGACATTGATGCTTTACCTTTAAAAGAAGAAAGTCATAATCAATTCAAATCTAAAATAGAGGGAATAATGCATGCTTGTGGTCATGATGGACATGCTGCAATGCTTCTAACATTTATTCAAGAGATTAAAAGAAATATCTCTAATGGTGCAACATTAAAAAAATCTTTAGTTTTTGTATTTCAAGCAGGTGAAGAAGGTGCTGGTGGAGCTAGATTTATTGTAGATGATGAATATTATAAATCTAAAAATATTGAAGCTATTTTTGCTCTTCATGTTTATCCAGAAATTAATGTTGGTGAATTTGCAGTAAAATCTGGATTTGTATCTCTTCAAAATATAAATTTAGATATTTGTTTGCATGGTCAAGGATGTCACGGGGCTCAACCACATAAAGGTGTTGATTCAATACTAATAGGAGCAAAATTACTTGAAGCGTATCAGACTTTAAAATCTAGAAGTATACCTTCTTATGAGCATTTTTTATTAACTATAGGTGCTTTTCATGCTGGAACAGTTCGAAACATTATTCCTGGGAGTGTTAATATGTTAGGAACTATTAGACTTGAAAATACATCTTTAATACCATTAGTTCGAGAAAAAATTGAGCATATAAATACTGGATTTGAGACAGCTTTTGATGTTAAAATAGATATGAAGTTTGAACCTTTTTATCCACCAATTATAAATAACCAAACTCTTTTTGAAAAATCACTGAAAGCTCTTAGTGGAAAAACTGTTTTTACAAATGTTTCTTTGAGTGGTTCAGAAGATTTCTCTTTCTATTCACAAAATGGAACACCTGGACTTTTTGGTTTATTGGGAATTAGAGACGTACAAAAAGGTCATACCGCTGCATTACATAACAGTGAATTTGATTTTGATAATGAAGCTTTAGTACATGGGGTTCAATTCTTTTTAAACATTTTAAAAGAATTTGACTCTATATAAATAATTTTAAGAGGAGTTTTAATGAAAAAATATTTTACTATAATTTTTATTTTAAGCATAATAATTTTTAGTTCTACTGCATTCGGTAATAACGATAAAAATATCATAGTTGCTCAAGGAGCAAAACCTAAATCTTTAGACCCTCATACATTTAATGAGTTCCCGACTTTAGGTATTACAGAACATATTTTTAATACTTTAGTTACTTTAGATGACAATGGAATTCCAGCACCAGAATTAGCAAGAGAATTTAAGTATCTCTCTCCTACGCAAATCTTATTTACACTTAGAGATGATGTAAAGTTTCATAATGGAGATATTTTAACACCTGATGATGTAATCTTTAGTTTAGAAAGAATGTTAGAACGACCTGGAAGTAGAGTTATTTTGAAAGATATTAAAAATGTTTCTAAAACTAAAGATAATAAAGTTTTAATAACTTTAAAAGAGCCTTCTGCTCCATTTCTAGCTAACCTAACACTTCCTGTTGCTGCTATTATGAATAAGAACTATGTTCTTTCTGGTAATAATGTAGCTTTAAATCCTATGGGAACTGGACCTTATACTGTAACTAATTGGGGAGATGGGGATAAAATTGTTATGACTAGTTTTAAAGATTATTTTAAAGGAGCACCTGAAAATAATGGATTAACATTTAAAATAATTACAGAAAATACAAGTCGTTTAGCTGCTCTTGAAACAGGTGAAGTGGATGTAATATATGCTATCTCTCCAATTGACTTTGAAATTGTTGAAAAAAATCCGAATCTTAATCTTTTACATAAAACAACTACAACTACAGAACTTATGGTTTTGAATGTTACGAAAGATGGATTAAAAAATAAAAATATCAGAAAAGCTATTCATATGGCTATTGATAAAGAAGGTATATTAGACGCTATCTTCTTAAATAGAGGTTCTGTTGCAACTTCACCTATAAACCCTAACATATTTGGTAGCTCTCAAGATTTGCCCCCTTTAAAGCAAGATGTGGATGGTGCTCGTGAACTTTTAAAAAATGAAAAACCTATTCGTCCATTAAAAATATGGACAAGTGAAAATATGATTCGTGTTCAAATAGCACAAATTATACAGGCAAATTTAAAAGATGTTGGAATAGAATCTAGTATTGAAATTGTTGAATGGGGAACTTTCTTAAAAAGAACTTCAGAAGGAGTACACGATATACTTCTTACTACTTGGATTTTAGCAGTTAGTGATATAGATACTATTGTTAGTACTCTTTTTCATTCAAATACTGTTGGTGCTGAAGGAAATCGTTCTTTTTATAAAAATCCTATTTTAGATGAAAAAATAGATTTTGCTCGTTCTACTACAGATATTGAAAAAAGAAAAGTTCTTTATAAAGAGATTCAAGAGATTCTTTTAGATGAAAACCCTATTATTCCTCTTGTTTACAAAATTGATGGAATCGGAATAAATAAAAGAATTCATAATTTTGATTATAATAAATCAAGTATGAGAAATTATTATGAAAAAATGAAAAAGGTAGACGCTAAATAGCGTTTACCTTTTTTTTACTTTATCATCTCTATAAAATCTTTTATTGTTTCATTTAAATATTGACCTTTTAAATAATCCATTTTTACATCTTCATAGATATGCTTTTTTACCTCTTTTGGTCTCTCTACAAAACTTTCTCCAATAACTTCATAATCTTCAGAAAGCGGTACTATAAAGGGAACCTTAAAATCCTCTACTTCCATAAGAGGTTTTAAATACTTTTCTCCTCTTGCTTTCGTTATAACTGTCATGTCAAAATTCGGATTTAACTCACAGAATTTTTTTAGTACTGTTATATTTACTTGAAAATCCATGCACCAAGGCTCTCCTGAAACTAAGAAGTTTACTTTTTTATCAATTTTTTTTATAGTTTCTATCTCTTCATTCGTCATCATAATTCTAGCATAGTTTTTAGGAATTCTATCCCTTTCACTCTTTATTCCAGTACCCATAAATGCATCAAAATTCATTCCTGCAGAGTACAATGTTTTCATATCCATTTTTTCCTCACTTTTCTATTCTTTCACTTTTTCTATTTTTGTTTTATAATAGTTATCTCTTAATAAAAAATAATAAACCCCACTTAAAATATATCCAACTGACATATAATTAAGCACATCTCTTCCTACCTCTTTTAATCCAAAGCCTATTAATAATCCACCTGTTATAAAAGAAAGAATATTTATACTATAATATTTAATTTTCCAACCAGTATCTTTCTCTCCTCTTAAATAGTGTCCAACTACAACTCCTAAATCTGTAACTGTTCCTGTCATATGAGTCGTTCTGATAACCATTCCTTTATATCTTATAAATAAACCATTTTGTAATCCTAAAGTGCATGCCAAGATAAATACAAATATTAATTTATCTCCCAAATACAAATGAGCTAGTTTAAGTATTACACCTATAAATATAAATGTATCTCCATATCTTTTTCTAAATTCTAACTCTCTTCCTGTTCCAGTCATAATTCCTGAAACTACTGCCCCTATTAAAAACGATCCTACCAGTCCTAAAACTATTTTAAGGTGTGAGAGATTGTTGTAAACTAAATCTGTAGATATCCTTGTAACACTACCTGTTATATGACTAGCAGTTAAAGAGAATTGCAAAATTGCATAAGCATTCATTCCTCCACCTAAAAGTGCTAATAAACTAATCCATAAAAACAGTTTTTTGTTAATTTTTTCCATTTTTTCCTTCTTATCTTAATATCTTATTTTGAATACTACCTTTTTTAAGTCTGTTACTATATTCTCTTTTGCAATTAACGGCATATGAGGCTCATCTGGGAAAACTATTACAAAGTTATTCTGAGTCATATTTAGTCTATACTCTTCAGCACCTTCAACAACTTTAAAATCAGTTTCTTCATTATATTCTGTACAATCTTTTAATGAATCTTTTAAAGAATAACCTATTCCCTCTTCACCTTCGATTACAACATGAATATCAATATATTTTTTATGTGTTTCAAAGAAACAATTTTCTATTGTTTTTGTTTTACAACTTTGAAGATTGAAAAATACATTTTCACCATCTATTTCATTCTTTCCTTCAACACCATTTTTATAACCTTTGTTTTCAATAACTTCAATAGCTAAATCTAATCCCGCTGAAATTCCTTTGTAAAATTTCAATTCATTTAATTGTCCAAAAATCATCTTTTTGCTCCTCCACTTTTTAATTATTTAGTATATATTGTAATAATATTCTAAAATCCTTTATAAAGTCAAGCTATTATTTAATTTAGATTGATTTTTTCTGATAATTCTTTTATAATATAGTGTGAAGAAAATATATTTATAGGAGGCAATTGTGTTACAAAAATTTAAAAGAAACTTTTCAATTATAGCACATATAGATCACGGTAAATCTACTGTAGCTGATAGACTACTACAAGCTACTGGTACAGTTACTGCGAGAGAGATGAAAGAACAACTTCTTGACTCTATGGAATTAGAAAGAGAAAAAGGAATTACAATTAAAGCTCAGGCTGTTACTTTAAAGTATAATGCAAAAGATGGTAATGAGTATGAATTAAACCTTATAGATACTCCAGGTCACGTTGACTTTATATATGAGGTATCTCGTTCTCTTGCAGCTTGTGAAGGAGCTCTTCTAGTTGTAGATGCTGCTCAAGGTGTAGAGGCTCAAACTCTTGCTAACGTTTACTTAGCATTAGAAAACAATCTTGATATCGTTCCTGTTATCAATAAAATTGACTTACCTGCAGCAGATGTAGATAAAGTTAGAAATGAGATTGAAGATATTATAGGTATCCCTGCTGATGAAGCTGTTTTAGTTTCAGCTAAAGCTGGTATAGGAATCGAAGAACTTTTAGAAGCTATCGTTGCTAAAGTTCCTGCTCCTACATTTGATGAAGAAGCTCCATTAAAAGCTATGATATTTGACTCTTTATTTGATGACTACCGTGGAGTAATAACTTATGTTAAAGTTCTTGATGGTTGTATCAAAAAAGGTGACAAAATTAAAATTTGGTCTACTGGAAAAGAGTTTGATATTCTTGAATGTGGAATTTTTGCTCCTACTAAAAAAGAGCAACCTGAATTAAGTTCTGGATCTGTTGGATATATCATTACTGGTATTAAAACAATTCAAGATACACAAGTTGGAGATACTATAACTCACGCTAAAAGACCTTGTATTGAGCCTTTATTAGGATTTAGAGCTGCTCAATCAATGGTATTTGCTGGATTATACCCTCTATCAACAGATGATTATGAAGATTTAAGAGAAGCTTTAGAAAAATTACAGCTAAATGATGCTTCATTAACATTTGTTCCTGAAACATCTCTTGCTTTAGGATTTGGATTTAGATGTGGATTCTTAGGTTTATTACATATGGAAATAATTGTAGAAAGACTTAGAAGAGAGTATGACATTGACTTAATTTCTACTTCTCCATCAGTTGAGTATAGAATCACTCCAGAAGCTAGAGAGACTTATGTAATTGATAATCCTTGTGATTTCCCAGAGGGTGGAAAATACAAGTTTATAATTGAAGAACCTTACATAAAAGGAAGTATTCTTACTCCTAAAGATTATGTTGGAAATGTAATGGAACTTTGTCAAGAGAAAAGAGGAGTTTATGTTGATATGAAATATATTGACGATAACAGAACTATGGTTATTTATGAGTTACCTCTTGCTGAAATTGTTATTGACTTCTATGATAAATTAAAGTCTAGAACAAAAGGATATGCATCATTTGAATATGAGATGATTGGATATAAAGAAGCTACACTTGTTAAAGTTGATATTCTTGTTTCTGGAAACTCTGTAGATGCATTCTCATTCATTGCTCACACTGATCACGCTGCTTCTAGAGGAAGAGCTATCTGTGAGAAATTAAAAGAGATTATACCTAGACAACAGTTCGAAGTACCTATTCAAGCTGCGTTAGGAGCTAAAATAATTGCTAGAGAAACTATCAAAGCTTATAGAAAGAACGTTCTTGCTAAATGTTATGGTGGAGATATCTCTAGAAAGAAGAAACTTTTAGAGAAGCAAAAAGAAGGAAAGAAGAGAATGAAGCAAATTGGAAACGTAGAGATTCCTCAAGAAGCATTCGTATCTGTTCTTAAATTAAATGACTAATATTTTCTGTGGACTGCAAAGTCCACTTTTTTTTACTTTTTTTCTCTTTCTAATACTCTATGAGTGTGAATATTTTTAAGCAGAAAAAAAGGAGAGATATAAATCTCTCCTTTAAAGAATCTTAGTTAGCTTTTTCAGCGTAAACTGAAACTTGCTTCTTGTCTCTTCCTAATCTCTCGAACTTTACGTATCCAGGGATTAATGCGAATAGAGTATGATCTTTTCCACATCCAACGTTGTTTCCAGCGTGGAATTGGTTTCCTCTTTGTCTAACGATGATGCTTCCAGCTGTTACAACTT
>JBOFYP010000001.1:0-3685 GCA_051654725.1 Cetobacterium sp. | reverse complement strand
CCTTCTAAACCTGAAAAAACATTTATATTAAGTGCATTTAAGTTATCGATAGCTCCAGCTCCAATTCCACCAGCAGCAACAAAGTTAACCCCTAACTCTTTTAATTGCTTTGGAATTTGACCATGCCCATTACTTTCATAATAAGTTTTAGTATCCCCTTCGTAAACAAAGAACCCTTCTGCTCTTCCAAAATGTTGACTAACTTTACCATTCTCTGAAACAACTGCAAATTTCATAAAACACCCCTTCAAAATTATTTTAACTCTGAGTTGATATTATTCCTTTTTGAACATAAAGTCAAGTTATTTTTTGAAATTTATTATAAATGTTGTAGCCAAACCACCTAAAAGAGTAGTTAATCCTAATGTCATAAATATTATCGCTTCATTTGTCATTTTATCGCTCCCAGTATTTTTATTTTTACTATTTTTGTTTCCACGGTTTTTTAGTTATCAAGAATGCTCCTGCAATTCCAGCTAAAATAACACTCCAACCATATGCTCCTAAAGCTAAAGGTGAATATCCTCCGTAAGGAGATTTAAATTCATTCAATAAACTCTGAATTAATATTAAGAATAGGAATAGTGGTGTAATATATTTTATTATAAAGTTCCACCAAGTTCCAATCCTAATGTAAGACATACTATTTGTATGAGTTCTTATAACATCAGCATTCAGATGCCATCCAATTACAAAACTCTCAAGTAAACCAACAGTTACAATTCCGTAGTTATTTATAAAGTTATCCATAATATCAAGGATGTAAAGTCCACTTTTAGTTGCAAATATAATACTAATTAAGAATCCAAATATTGAGATTCTTGTTACAACAACTTTACGGTCTATTCCGAATTTATCAACTATTGATGCTGAGATAGCTTCAACTAGTGAAACAGCTGATGTAATTCCTGCAAAAGTTAAACACATAAAGAATAGAACACCTAAGATATTTCCCCAAATTCCCATCAATGAGAAAACTTTTGGGAAAGCTATAAATGCAAGACCTATTCCACTCGTAACAACCTCATTTACAGGTACACCTTGAGCTGATGCCATAACACCAAGTATAGAGAAAACTCCGATTGCACAGATAAATTCAAAGCTACAATTTGCAAAAGCTGTCATGAAAGCACTGTTATTTATATCGGTTTTCTTAGGTAGATAGCTTGCATATGTCATCATGATTCCAGTTCCAACACTTAACGAGAAGAAAACTTGTCCATAAGCTGCAATCCATACTTTGGGATTTTTCAACTTAGTCCAATCTGGAGTAAATAGTGTATTTAATCCTAAAGTTGCTCCCTCTAAAGTAACACCTCTTATTACAATTATTAGTACTATCGTCAATAGACAAGGTAGTAAAATTTTGTTATACTTTTCGATTCCAGATTTAATTCCCTTGTAACAGATATACCAATTTATAGCCCAAATAGCTGTTATTCCCATCAAAACGTGAGGTACAATTCCACCAAAATCGAATGGTGTGCTAGAGATATTTAAGTAATCGTTATAAAAGAAGTTGTTCGAATCAGCTCCCCAACCTTTATTAAATCCAAGAGTTAAATACTTCATTGCCATACTTAAAACAAGTGAGTAATAACAAAGTATAACTCCAGAACTCAGAATCGGCCACCAACCAATCCACTCAAACTTTTTATTTATTCTAAATAAAGACAGTGGTGTTGATCCTCTATATTTATGTCCAACTCCATATTCCAATATCAATAAAGGGATTCCCGCTGTAAATATTGCCACAAAATATGGAATTAAAAATGCCCCTCCACCATTTGAATAAACTACATATGGAAATCTCCAAATATTACCAAGTCCAACTGCCGACCCTATCGCTGCTATAATAAACCCCATCTTTGAGCTCCATTGCTCTCTTTTCTCTTCCACAAAACCCTCCTATTTTTTTGGTAAACTTTTATAAAAATAAAAACCCCATAGTTAGTATGGGGTTTTAGACCTAGGAATAAAAAAACCTCATACTTAATATGAGGTTTCAATTTATCTATCAATAAACTTTTGACCCTCACAGATTAACAACGCAAAACGCAATTGCCTCTATGATTGCCATAAAAACAATTGCTACATTAAATCTGCCAGGAGTAGAAGTAAATTATTTAATTTAATATTTGTTATATTCTGATTTTTCATTACACTCCTCCTCTTTTAGTTTAAATTATTATGACATACATTTTTCTGAGTGTCAAGAATTTTATTTTTTTCGATTGAACCACTCTAACGTTTCTACTTCAGTTTCTTTCGGTAAAATACGTCCATAAACCTCGTTGTATAGCCACTCTAAATTTTTTCCAGAGAGATATTTTTTCATCTCATTTTCACCTTGTTGCATAACAACTTTTATAAAGCATGGACATTTTGTGTGAGTATCTGGGAGATTATTTTGATCTAAGAGGATATTTTTTTGACGAATTTCAGCACATTGGAAAAGAGGCTCTTTTCCCTCAACAGCCTCGACTACATCCCAAAAAGAGATATCTCTAGCCGCTCTTCCTAGCTCAAAACCACCCTTTACTCCAGGCACAGCTCTAGTTATTCCAGCTTTTCCTAACTTTGTAAATACCTTTGAAAGATATGACTCTGAAACACCCTGAAACTCTGCTAAATCCTTGATTCCAACATGATCTTTATCTTTTAATTTTACTATATATAATAAACAATGAAGGGCATATTCTACCCCAACAGACATTTTCATTTTTTTCCTCCTAATACATTAATAACTCATTAATCAAAGTTAATTTTATCACTAAATGCAGAAAAAATGCAAGAGATATTTGTTGACATTGAGTCGAACTCGTGATATTATAATCGTAGACAAAGATTGTCGCCAATTATAATTTTAGGAGGAAATATATGTTTAATGAGAAATTTTTAGAGGTTATTGCACATGAAGGTGTTGTATCTATCGTTACTAGTGGTTCAGAGGGAGCTCACGTTTCAAACACTTGGAATAGCTATTTAACTATTGTTGAAGAGAACAAAATTTTAATTCCTGCTGCTGCTATGATAAAAACTGAAGCTAACATAAATGAAAACAATAAAGTTAAACTTACTCTTGGTAGCCATGAGGTTGCTGGATACAGATATATGGGAACTGGATTTTTAGTAGAGGGAACTGCTAAGTTTTTAAAAGAGGGAGAGCATTTTGACATGATGATGGCAAAATTCCCGTTCTTAACTAGAGTTTTAGAGATAACTGTTTCTTCTTACAAACAAACACTTTAATAGGATAGGTGAAAAAATGATTAGAGAAATTGATAAATCAATCTGTATTGGATGTGGAAAATGTGAAAGAGCTTGCATAGTTGGATGCATCTCTGAAGTTGAAAATAGAAAAAGAGAGATAAATTCAGCAGCTTGTGTGGATTGTGGAGCTTGTAGCTTAATTTGTCCTGTGAATGCAATTAAAAAAACAGCCTAGTAATGGCTGTTTTTTTTACTCTTTATCTTTACCGATTATTTCCACAAGTTCCCAAACCTCTTCAGTTTTCTTGAAGAATCTGATAACCCAATCGTGCTCTAATCTAGGTTTAATACTAAGGACATATTTTGTAGCATCTTGCAGATTTGGGAAAAACTTTCTTGAATCAATTAAATCATAAGATTCATTGTCAATTATTTGAATTCCTTTGAACATCTCTACTTTGAACTGTTTTTT